>USNA01000237.1 GCA_900555955.1 uncultured Collinsella sp.
GGCGGGCGCAATCGCGGATGAACTTGCGGCCTTGCGCCAACGATGCCACGGCAGAGATAACGGGCACCAGGTCGGGGATGTCGTGCGCGCTCATCTCAAAGCCGGCGAGCTTGTCGGACTGCACGGTGGCGGCGTTGGTGGAGCGCACGATGCGGGCGCCAAAGCGCGAAAGCGCGGCAAGCACGTTGCGGTCGCCCTGCGCGGAGCTGAGCGACACACCCTCGACGGTGATGGGATCGGAGCCGATGGCGCCGGCGCACAGCCAAAAGGCGGCGTTGGACCAATCGCCCTCGACAGCCACGTTGCCAGGCGTGCGGTACGAGCCGCTGTTCACGCGGAAGTTCGTGATCTCGGGCTGGCCGTCCTTGGCGGGGATACGCTCGACATTGACCTCGACGCCGAAGGCCTTCATGGCCTGGATGGTCAGGTTGATATAGGGGCGGCTCTCGATGAGGCCGGTCACCTGCACGCAGGAGGGCTGGGCCAGAAGCGGGGATGCCAGCAGCAGGCCGGAGATGTATTGCGAGCTCACGTTGCCAGGCAGGATAAAGGTGCCCGGGCGCATGCGGCCGCTTGTCTTGAGCGGAAAACCGCCCAGGCCCTGCAGGTCGCAGCCGGCGGCTATGATCTCGTCGGAGAGCGGGGAGAGGGGGCGCGCGCCCAGGCGGCCCTGGCCTACAAAGGTTGCCTCTGCTCCCAGCGCGCAGGCGACGGGCAGCATAAAGCGGAGCGTGGAGCCGCTCTCGCCGTTCCCGCCCGTGCCGCCCGCAAGTGCCTTGAGCAGGCCGAACTCAATACTCTTCATAGTGGGATGGACTTGGAAGCCGTCCTCGACGGTCTCGATACGGGCGCCCAGGGCCGTGAGGCAGCGCACTGTGGCCTCGATATCGGCGCAGGTGGTGTTGCAAGCGACGTGCGTCTCACCGTTGGCGAGCGCAGCGCAGATGATGAGACGATGCGCCATCGACTTGGATGCGATAGCGGGAACGGTGCCCTTGAGCGGGGAGGGGGTGATGCGGGCTAGCATGCTGATGCGTCTCCCTTCTGGCCGAGGCCCTCGGCAATTAAATCATGGAAGGTGGAAAGCGGCGTGCGGTCGATGCTGCAGCGGCCAATGCCGTGCGGAATCACCAGGTCGATAGTGTCACCGGCGCGTTTTTTGTCGTGCAGCGCCTCGGCAAAGATGGCGTCGGCCGAAAGCTCGCAGCGAGTCTTGAGACCATGACGGGCACAGAGCTCTTCGATGCGGCCGGGAAGTTCGGCGTCACAAATGCCGTGCAGGGCCGCGGCGCGCGTGATGATGCCCATCCCGATCGACACACAGTTGCCGTGTCCCAGCTCAAAGTGCTCGCAGGCCTCGACGGCATGTCCGGCGCTGTGCCCAAAGTTGAGAAGCTTGCGCTGGTTGGTCTCGCGCTCGTCGGCAACGACCACGGCGCGCTTAATGTCGATGTTACGGGCGATGATGAGCGCCACACGGGCCACGTCCCGGTTAAGCAGCTCCAGCGTGAGCGGGGTTTTCTCCAGTTCGGCGAAAAGCTCCGGATCGGCAATCACGGCGTGCTTGACGACCTCGCCGCAGCCGTCGGCGAACTGCTCGGGCGTGAGGGTGGCCAGGCACCCTACGTCGGCGATAACCACGCTCGGCTGCCAAAAGGCTCCGGCGAGATTTTTGCCGGCGGGCAGGTCGATGGCCGTCTTGCCGCCCACCGACGAGTCCACCATGGCGAGCAGACTCGTGGGGATCTGCACAAACTTGCAGCCGCGCATGTAGGTGGCGGCCACAAAGCCGGCCACGTCGCCCACGACGCCGCCGCCGAGCGCCACGATCACGTCGGAGCGCGAAAGCTCATGCTCGGCAGCAAACTCCAAGATGTTGATGTAGGTCTCTGCGCGCTTGTGTACCTCGCCGGCCTCGAAGGTGTAGATGCTTACCTCGTAGCCTGACGCCTCCAGGCTCTGTTTGACAGGCATCTGGTAGAGCGGACCCACGTTGGTGTCCGTCACGATGACGGCGCGAGTGCCTCCGGCGGTGGCGCGAACGAGCGGTCCTGCCTGCTCCAGCAAGAAAGTGCCCACGTGGACCTGGTAGGGGCGTGCGGTGTCGATATCGATGGTAATCGCCATAAGCTATGGTCCTTTCGACCTGGCGTGATGGATGGTCTAGTGGGCGCTCTCGTCGTCGAGCGCGCGCTTGATGCGGTCGCCCTCGGCAAGGAGATTCTCCAAATAGCGCTGATCGCGGTCCTTGAGCGCGTGGCTGTAGGCGCCGAGCGCATCGATCAGGTGGTCGATCTCGAAGGCAAGCGCGACGGCGTCGTCAATCATGAGTTCGGACCACATCTGCGGGTTGAGGTGGGCCACGCGGGTGAGATCGCGGTAGCTACCGGCCGAAAAGCCGTGGTGAACCTGGGCGGTGGGGCTCTTTACGTAGGCGTTGGAGACAACGTGCGCGAGCTGGCTCGTAAAGGCGATCACGCGGTCATGCTCGGCGGCGGTGGTCACGCTGAACTTGCCAAACCCTAAGGGGCGCACCATTTCGCGCACCTGGCCTAAAAGCTCGAGCTTAAGGGCGTCGTCCACCGCGGGCGGTACGAGCACGAGCGGTGCGCCCTGGAACAGGTCGGCGCGGGAGTGCGCGTAGCCCGAGAACTGCGTGCCCGCCATGGGGTGTGCGCCCACAAAGTAAAAGCCGTGCTCTCGTGCGAGCTCAAAGGCCCGCTCACACACAATGCCCTTGACGCCTACGGGGTCGA
>USNA01000238.1 GCA_900555955.1 uncultured Collinsella sp.
GGCCTCGTCCGGGCGGTCAGCTCACCAAGGCCGTGCGCCGTCATCCGTACTCGGTTGTGCTGTTCGACGAGATCGAGAAGGCGCACCCCGATATCTTCAACATTCTGCTGCAGGTGCTGGAGGAGGGCCGCCTGACCGATAGCCAGGGCAAGACGGTCGACTTCCGCAATACGGTGATCATCATGACGTCCAACGTGGGCGCCCGCGAGATTGCGCAGGATGCGAGCGTTGGCTTTGGCACCACCGGCGAGCAGGGCCTTACCTCGAGCGAGATTAAGGGCCGTGCGATGGGCGAGCTCAAGCGCCTGTTCCGCCCCGAGCTGCTCAACCGTATCGACGACATCGTGGTGTTCCAGAAGCTTTCGGGCGAGAACCTGACCAAGATCGCGCACCTGCTGGTGGACGACCTGCGTCAGCGCCTGATTGCCAACGGCATGAACATCAAGCTCACCGATGCGGCCTACGACAAGATCGTGGCCGAGGGCACCGACCTCACCAACGGTGCGCGTCCGCTGCGCCGTGCCATTCAAAAGCTCATCGAGGATCCGCTGTCCGAGGAGCTGCTGGCCGGCGAGTGGGGCGAGGGCGATACCGTCCTGTGCGATGTGGCCGACGGCAAGTTTGTCTTTAGCCATGGCACGGGCGAGATCCCGGCACCGCGTCCGGCGGGCACGCTCGGCGGCGATACCGCTCCGGCGGCGCCGCACACCGGCAACGCCGCGCCTGTGAGCAGTGGCGTGAGCTCGGGTCCCGGCGGCATGATGCAAGCCGGTTCCGGCGCGCTGTAGGGATTAAACATACCTTGTATAACGGGGGCGTTTCCGATAAGGAGGCGCCCCCGTTTCTATTGAAATGTGCTTCAATCTCCCATGCTATACTGAAATTGAGATTCAGTATAGCATGGGAGTTGATATGCCTACATCAATACTCGACACGCGGCCAGTTCAGATGAACGTGCGTATAGATCGCCAACTCAAAGAGGCTGGGGACGCCGTGCTGGCGCATATCGGCATGACGCCGTCACAAGCTGTGAGGGAGCTGTGGCAGTACTTGACCGAGAACGGTCATATGCCCGTCGCAAAAAAGAATGATGACGAAGTCCTGCCTGACGACATACGATCGAAGGCGAGTTCGTCCCGCGTCTCGGAAGGGGCTGCGTTAATTTCGAATTTTTATGAGCGGTTCTCGATTCAGAGGCCGAGCCCCGATGAAGCCTTTGATTACGACGAGTTATACGATCAAATGATGAGCGAGAGATTCAGCGATTGGATCGAATTATGAGCGGCGTCGGAACGAAACGTGTGCTCAAGCTGTTGATCGACACGAACGTCTGGCTAGATTACTTTCTTGCTCGTACGAATGCGACCAGGCCGATAGTCGAGCTCTTTTCTCGTGCAGCGGAAGCGGAGGATATCGTCCTCTTCTCGTCTTCCTTGTCTGTCAAAGACGTCTATTACATCTTGGGAAGGACGATGAAGGCCGACGCCCGCCGTGGGGGAGCTCTCACTCCAGAAGCCATCGCCGGTGCCGACGAGACGGCGTGGGCGTGCATCCGCCTGATTCGGCAAAAGTCGATTATTGCCTCGGTCGGTGCAGACGAGGTCTTTGATTCGTTTGTGTTCAAACAGCATCACAATGACTTTGAGGACGACCTGATGCTGGGCGTTGCCAATCGCATCGACGTCGATTACGTCGTGACGGAGGACAAAAATCTCATTAAACATACCAATGGCGTATGCATAAACGTTGATCAAGCGTTGAGGTTGGTTAAAGGGTCCAACGTCCCCTCAGCACGGCCCGTCTAACCTGCTTTATCTTGATAAAGTGGCGTTTACTCACCGTTAGCCGATGATGCGAGGGCGCTCGGCGTTTTCGACTGGTTTATGCAAACGAAGTCTGGGAATATACAAGGCGCATGTCTTACTGTCTAACCAGTTGCGCCAAGGAGGCACCATGGACTACAAGATTACTGGCTACGAACCCGCCCAGCTGTTCCATTTCTTTGAGGAGATCAGCGCGATCCCCCGTGGGTCTGGCAACGAGAAGGGCATCAGCGATTTCCTGGTTGCGTTTGCCAAGGAGCGCGGCCTCGACGTGTACCAGGACGAGGTCTACAACGTCATCATTCGCAAGCCCGCATCTGCCGGTGCCGAGAATGCCCCGACCGTGATGTTGCAGGGCCATATCGACATGGTGTGCGACAAGTTGGGCTCCGTTGAGCACGACTTTACGACCGATGGTATCGACCTGGTCGTCAAGGATGGTGTCCTTACCGCCAACGGCACCACCCTGGGTGCCGACAACGGCATTGCCGTCGCGCTTATGCTTACCGTGCTCAACGATGATTCGATTGTCCATCCGGCCCTCGAGTGCGTATTCACCACCGACGAGGAGACTGGCCTGGTCGGCGCCGAGACGCTCGACAAGTCCCAGATTAGCGCCCGCACCATGATTAACCTTGACTCCGAGGAAGAGGGCGTTGCCACCGTCAGCTGCGCCGGCGGCGTCGTCGGTGGTGACGTCGTCGTTACCTACACCTGCCCCATCGTGCGCGAGCACAAGACCGGTAGCACCCTCACACTCGACATCTCCGGCCTGCTGGGCGGTCACTCCGGCAGCGATATCAACCTGGAGCGCGGCAACGGCAACCTCATCATGGCCCGCATCATCGACCGCCTGATGGTCGCTGGCGAGCCCGCCATCGTCAGCTTTAAAGGCGGCACCAAAGAGAACGCCATCACCCGCGGAGGAAACC
>USNA01000239.1 GCA_900555955.1 uncultured Collinsella sp.
CCAGCCTGCGCGGCTGGATCGCGCCGGGTCGCAGACCCGGACCCGCTTGTCGCCCACTCGTTTTATTCGCGCTCGGCGCGAGAACGAGGATAGTGACCTACGGGCTTTGGGCGGGAACTGGTACTCTGCCAATCGTTAGATATCCAAATTCTCGACGTATCTTGCGTTCTTCTCGATAAACTCACGACGAGGTTCAACCTTCTCACCCATGAGCAGGGTGAACGTTTGATCGGCCATGGACGCATCATCCAGCGTAACCTGAAGCAAGATACGGTTTTCAGGGTTCATGGTGGTTTCCCAGAGCTGTTCGGGGTCCATCTCACCAAGACCCTTATAACGCTGCACGCGGACGCCCTCGCCCATTTCAGCGATGACGCGGCGCTGTTCGCCCTCGTCGTAGGTGTAGCGGACAATTTTGTTCTTGTTATTGCCCTTCTCGTTCTTAAAGAGCGGAGGCTGGGCGATATAGACATGACCCTGTTCGATGAGCGGACGCATGAAGCGGAAGAAGAAGGTCAGGAGCAGGGTACGGATATGGGAGCCGTCGACGTCGGCATCGGCCATGAGGATGATCTTGCCGTAACGCAGTTTGGAGATATCGAAATCCTCACCGAAGCCCGCGCCGAAGGCGGTGATCATCGGGGTGAGCTTATCGTTGCCGTAAACGCGGTCGAGGCGCGCCTTTTCGACGTTAAGCATCTTGCCCCAGAGCGGCAGAATTGCCTGATAACGACGGTCACGGCCTTCCTTTGCCGAGCCGCCTGCCGAATCACCCTCGACGATGTAGATTTCAGTCAGGGCGGGGTCACGTTCCTGACAGTCAGCCAGCTTACCGGGCAGCGAGTTAGATTCCAGAGCCGACTTGCGGCGGGTCATCTCACGCGCCTTGCGTGCAGCCTCACGGGCACGGGACGCGGTCTGTGCCTTGTCGATGATGACGCGAGCGACCGAGGGATTTTCCTCGAGGAAGATGGGCAGACGCTCGCCGACCATGGTCTCGACCAGGGTGCGCATGTCGCTGTTGCCCAGCTTAGTCTTGGTCTGACCCTCGAACTGTGCTTCCTGGAGCTTGACCGAGATAATGACGGTCAGACCCTCGCGCACGTCGTCTCCGGACAGGTTCTTGTCGTTTTCCTTGATGAGGTTGTACTTTCTGCCGTAGTCGTTTAAGACCTTGGTCAGCGCCGACTTAAAGCCGGTCTCGTGGGTACCGCCCTCGGTGGTCTCGATGTTGTTGGCGAAGGAGATCATGCTCTCGTTGTACGAGTCGGTGTACTGCATGGCGACCTCAGCCATCGAGGTTTCGCGTGCGCCCTCCATGTAGATGACGTCGGGGTGAATGGGAGTCTTACTCTCGTTGAGGTATGCGACAAACTGGCGGATACCGCCTTCGTAATGCATGACGTCCTCGCGCACCTCGCCGTCGCGCTCGTCGCGCAGGGTGATGCGGATACCGGCGTTCAGGAACGCAGCCTCACGCAGACGCTTGAGCAGGACTTCGTAATCGTAGCTCGTGGTCTCGAAGATTTCGGGGTCGGCCTTGAAGCGGATGGTCGTTCCGCACTCCTCGGTGCAGGGTACCGAGTGGATCTTCTGGACGGTCTGACCGCGTTCAAAGCGCATCATGTGCTTGTTCTGGCCGTCGCGCACCTCGGCTTCGAGCCAGAGGGAGAGTGCGTTTACGACCGAGGAGCCGACACCATGCAGACCGCCGGAGACCTTATAGCCGTCGCCGCCGAACTTACCGCCCGCATGCAGGACGGTGAGGACGACTTCGAGGGTGGGAATGCCCATCTGGGGATGGATGCCGACAGGGATACCGCGGCCGTTGTCCGCGACACGGATGACGTCATCGGGTTCGATGGTAACTTCGATGTGGGTACAGTACCCGGCGAGCGCCTCGTCGATGGAGTTATCGACGATCTCGTAGACCAGATGATGCAGACCGCGTTCGGAGGTAGAACCGATGTACATGCCGGGGCGTTTGCGCACGGCCTCGAGACCCTCGAGCACCTGGATCTGACTTTCGTCATAGGTCTGGGTGACCTTAAGGTCTAACATTTCTTCACTAATACTCATATTCATTCCTCTTTCGGGGTGGATCGGGAGAGACCGGCAGAAAAAAAGGCTTTCGCCGAAGCAGATCGGAGCAAGCCCAAGTTTGGGTTTAGAGGCCGGTCGTACCGTTCTGGATGCGGCGAGCCAGGACGGCGGGAGAGAGCTGGGAAATATAGAGAATCTCGCCAAGGGCGCCGTCGCACAGGACAGCGGACTTGGGCAGATCCTCGCAGGCGGTCACGACGCGCCCCTCGTCAGAGAGTCTGGCGATGAGGGAGCGAGTATGCTTCGACCAGGTAGCGGTATCGAGATCGAAAACCGAGACGATATCGCGCACGGGGAGCATATAATCCTGACCGATATGGACATACATAAGCGTGCGTCCTCCCAATGATTGATAGAAAAAAAGCGGGAGCAGATGCCGCGAAGAGAGCTGCTCCGTGATGGGGTTAGAAAAGTTTGTAAGTATGACACAAGTCACAAGATTATTATAGCATAAAAATAAAAAAATTTCCATGTTTATCTTGTCATAAGGGAGGAAAAAGGCGTAAGAAAAAGGGACAAAAACGGCAGGAGGAAACGAAATGTAAACAACTCCCGCAAAAAGCACCGCAAGCACCAACGAGCAGCAAACGGAATCCCGCCCGCAGGCGACAAACGGGTCCGGGCCCATGGCCCGGCGCAGTCCA
>USNA01000240.1 GCA_900555955.1 uncultured Collinsella sp.
ATGATGCACATCGCGGCCCCCCGCCGGCTTCGGGTGGAGCCGCTGGGGTTTTCGCTCGACGACAAGACGGTGCGTCGCGCCGGCCTAGGCTACTGGCAAAACTTGGACGTGACGACCTATGCCGGCTGGGAGGATTTCCTTGCGCGCAACGACCTCTCCACTGCCGACGAGCGTCTGCATCTGCTGACCAAAAAGGCACGCCGCACCTATGCGCAGAGTACCTACCGCGATGGCGACTACTTGGTCTTTGGCAGCGAGAGCTCGGGCATTCCCGAGCCACTGCTTGCCGCAGCGCCCGAGCGCTGCGAGCGCATCCCGATGCTGCGCGATTGCGACTCACTCGATAACGCCGAAGCTTGGGAAGCTCACGAGGAATCGCTGGGGCATATCGAGGATGGCCATGAGGCCATCCTTCGGCAGGACATCTGCGGCAACTTCGTCAATCCCGACGACTACCGCATCAGCGCACTCAACCTCTCCAACAGTGCCGCCGTCGTCCTCTACGAGGCCCTGCGCCAAACAGGCTTTGCCGGCATGTGACAAAGGGACTGACCCTTTGTCACATTCAAGCGCCACGCCGACGGCACACACGCCTAATTAATGCTCTAGATAAAGAGCCCTCACTTTTAATCAGAATTAACTAAAGTAAAATGAAGTTAAACGGCGGTGTGAAAGGAGAGCAGTGTGAAATATCTCGAGAACCCGTTTACCCCCAGTTTTGGTGAGGTTCCTGCCCATCTCGCTGGCAGACAACAGATTATTCGGGATTTGGACCGCGCCTTCTTGAGCCAGCGCAGGCGCCCAGAATTGACCTCAATCTTCTCAGGCGCGCGTGGAACCGGTAAAACCGCTCTCATGTCATCGCTCGCGACAAGGGCGGAATCCCACGGCTGGATAGCCGTAAAGACGACCGCGCTCCCGGGAATGCTTGAGGAAATCGAGTTCGGGACGAAACGCGCCGCAGCCCATCTCATCGACTCGTCCTACCACTTCGAAGTCACCGGCCTCGGAATTGCACCGCTCGGCAGCATCGAGGTCAATCGCGTTCACGATGCCTCAACCTGGCGTTATCGCATGAGCGATATCATCGACCAGCTCAACGGGGCCGGTACCGGTCTGCTCGTCACGGTTGACGAGGTGGACCCGACACTCGACGAGATGATTCAGCTCGCAGCGACGTATCAGCACTTTGTGACCGATGGGAAACGCGTCGCCCTGCTCATGGCGGGACTTCCCAACAATGTCTCGACGTTGCTGAACCACAAGACGGTCTCGTTCCTTCGCCGCGCCCAACAATATCATCTGGGTCGCATTGCCGACTATGACGTGCGCGAGGCCTTGATTCGCACAATCCAGGAAAATGATCGCCTGGCAGATGCTGAGGGAATCGATAGAGCCGTTCGCTCGATCTCTGGTTTTCCCTTCCTATTGCAACTCGTAGGCTACCGTGCCTGGGATCTCACAAGCGATTCGAAGGAAATCTCGTCACGCGACTTTGACCTGGGAATCAAAATCGCGCGCGACGAGATGGACGACCGAATCCTCGCGGCAACCTATCGGGAACTCACTGCAGAGGACAAGCGATTCCTCATCGCCATGCTCGATGACGAGGAAGAGTCCACCACCGCCAACCTTGTCGAGCGCCTTAAGCGTTCGCCGCAGCAGGTCTCCCGCTACCGACGCCGCATGATAGATGCCGGCATCATTGGAGAACGAGGACGAGGGCTCGTCGCATTTGAATTGCCATTCTTCCGCGACTATCTCGCGGCTCAATGCGTGAAATAGGCATCAATGAGGCAAAGAGGCTGTCCCTTTGCCTCATTGTCTATAGATAGCGGCCGGTGATGCTTGCGGGGCAGGCCGCGATGTCGCTCGGCGTGCCGGCGCAGACGATTTGCCCGCCCGCATCGCCACCGCCCGGGCCCATGTCGATCACGTAATCGGCGTTACGGATAAGGTCGAGATCGTGTTCGATCACGATAACCGTGGCGCCCTTGGCGACGAGACCGTCAAACACGTTCAACAGTACCTGAACATCGAGCGGATGCAGGCCGATCGTGGGCTCGTCAAATACGAATACGGCATCATCCTGCACGCGGCCCATCTCGCTCGCGAGCTTAAGGCGCTGTGCCTCACCGCCCGAAAGCGCCGGTGTGGGCTCGCCAAGCGTGAGATAACCCAGGCCCAGGTCGTGCAAGGTCTGCAAACGCGTCTGAACCTTCTTGAGTCCCAGTGTGGCGTCGATGGCCTCGTCCACACTCATGTCCATGAGCTGCGGCAACGTAAGCAAGCTCCCGTCCTTGCCCTCGCGATGGATATGCGAGGCGGCCTCGGCGTAGCGCGAACCACGGCATGCCGGGCAGATGATCTCGACGTCGGGCAAAAACTGCACGTCGAGCGATATCGAGCCCGTACCGTCACACGTAGGGCAGCGCAAGGCGCCGGTGTTGTAGCTAAAGGCGCCCGCCTTGTAGCCGGCCTCCTTGGCCTCGGGCGTACGGGCAAAGGCGCGGCGCAGCTCATCATGGATGTCGGCATAGGTCGCCACCGTCGAGCGCACGTTGGCGCCGATAGGCGTGGCGTCAATCAGGTTGGCGCGTGCGATACCCTCGGCGTCGACCCAGCGCACATGGCTTGGCAGGCGCTCGCCAGCTGCCTGGGCTCTAAGCGCCGGAATGAGCGTCTCGAGCACCAACGTCGTCTTGCCCGAACCCGAAA
>USNA01000241.1 GCA_900555955.1 uncultured Collinsella sp.
GCCTGGCGCAGCGGGCGGACAGGTGCCCGAGTATCCGCGCCAGGAGCTGCCCGATGCCACCAAGTGGGATCACACCAAGTGGTCGCCCAACTATCGCAACGACAACCGCATCGAGACGCATGAGTCCGGCACCGCGCCCTGCAAGACGGCCTGCCCCGCGCACGTTGCCGTTCAGGGCTATCTGAAGCTTGCGGCACAGGGCCGCTATGACGAGGCACTGGCGCTCATCAAGCGCGAGAACCCGCTGCCCGCTATCTGCGGCCGCGTGTGCCACCGCCGCTGTGAGGATGCCTGTACTCGTGGTCGCGTGGATGCCGCCGTGGCTATCGACGAGGTCAAGAAGTTTATCGCCCAGCGCGATCTTGATGCCGCGACACGCTATGTCCCACCTGTGGTGACCCCGACGCGTGCCGGCGGCTTCGACCAGAAGATTGCCATCATCGGTGCCGGTCCGGCCGGCCTGTCCTGCGCTTTCTACCTGGCCGAGAAGGGCTACAAGCCCGTCGTGTTCGAGAAGAACGAGCGCCCGGGCGGCATGCTCACCTACGGTATTCCCAGCTTCAAGCTGGAGAAGGACGTTATCGAGGCAGAGGTCGAGATCATTCGCCTGATGGGTGCCGAGTTCCGCTATGGCGTGGAAGTCGGTCGCGACGTGACGCTCGACGAGCTGCGCGCGCAGGGCTTTACGGCCTTTTATGTTGCCATCGGCTGCCAGGGTGGCCGCCTTGCCGGCATTCCGGGCGAGGATGCCGAGGATGTGACCGTAGCCGTTGACTTCCTTCGCGAGGTCAACAGTGGCAAGATCGACGCGCTGCCCGGCCGCACCATCGTGGTGGGCGGCGGCAACGTGGCCATCGACGTTGCCCGCAACGCCTGCCGCCTGGGTTCCGAGCACGTTGAGATGTTCTGCCTGGAGAGCGAGGCCCAGATGCCCGCCAGCGAGGAGGAGCGTCGCGAGGCCATTGAGGACGGCGCGCACATTAGCTGCGGTTGGGGCCCCAAGGAGATTCACCTGGACGAGGCCGGTCGTGTGTGCGGTATCACCTTTAAGCGCTGCACGCGCGTTTACGATGACGAGGGCCGTTTTACGCCCGAGTACGACGAGAACGACCTGCGCCGCGTCGATGCCGATCGCGTGGTCATGTCCATCGGCCAGTCCATCGTGTGGGGCGACCTGCTGGCCGGTTCCAAGGTGGAGCTTGGCCGTGGCCAGGGTGCCCTTGCCGATCCCCAGACCTACCAGACCGCCGAACCCGACATCTTTGTGGGTGGTGACGTCTATACCGGTCCGAGTTTTGCCATCGATGCCATCGCCGCCGGACACGAGGCCGCCGTGTCCATCCATCGCTTTGTGCAGCCGGGATCCACGCTCACCATCGGCCGCAACCAGCGCCGCTACACCGCGCTCGACCGCGACGATGTCGTGATCGAGAGCTACGACAACGCGAGCCGCGAGGTTGCCCACGTGGACCGCGAGCGCGAGAAGGCTGCGCCGTTTAGCGAGTATGTTGAGACCTTTACCGAAGAACAGATACGCGCCGAGACCGCCCGCTGTCTGGGCTGCGGCGCCTCGATCGTCGACCCCAACAAGTGCATCGGCTGCGGCCTGTGCACCACCAAGTGCGCGTTTGACGCCATCCATCTGGATCGCGACCGCCCCGAGTGCTCCACGATGGTCAAATACGAGCAAAAGCTCCCCAGCCTCGGCAAGTACGCATTGAAGCGTGCAATTAAGATTAAATTTGGGAAGAAGTAGCTAGGTTCCGCCGTTCTGACGAACGGCGGCACTGCCGACGCTGCGCGGCGCCCAGGCACCCCATCTTGCCCCTCAACTTCGGCGCCGCGGGCAAAAGCCCAGCGGACGCCTTGTTTCGGGGCAACCTGGGGCACCTGGATCGCCGCTCGCTGACGTTGGGTTGACATCGTATCAACCGCTGCAGAAGGGTTTTCGCCTTGCATGAATTGGGAATCGTCTATCACATCATTCGCGATGTTGAGAACGTGGCGCGTGCCAATGGCGTGAGTCGCGTTTCGAGCGTCACGCTGCTGCTGGGCGAGGTCTCGGGCGTCGTTCCCGATCTCCTGCTCGACGCTTGGCGCTGGGCGGCAGATAAAAAGCCCATCACGCAGGGCGCGGAGCTTATTGTGGAGCCCGTCGAGGCCGTGACGCATTGCGAGGCATGCGGCCGCGACTACGCGACGGTCGAGCACGGCAAGACCTGCCCCCATTGCGGCAGCGGCGAGACATACCTGCTGCAGGGCCAGGAGGTCATGATTAAGCAGATCGAGACCCCCGACGAGGACCCGGCAGGCGCTGTCCCCGATGACCCCTCCGACGCCCCCGATGCCGTCGATGCCGCCAACCCTCTCCACATCGCCTAGAATCCCCTATAAGTTGCGGTGAAATAGTTCCTAAATCCAGCCTTCTGGCTCTTAAACAAGAACTATTCCACCGCAACTTTTTTGAGTAGTTTCGTAGTGCATAAGTCACGAAAATAGTCAAGTCATGTCTGTTTAAACAAAATAGCAGTAGTACAAGTACATTCGTACTTGCTTAAAATCATTATTAATGAACAGCCTGCTTGTATCTGTAAAGTACATGGCTTGATGAGCGACGCTCTGGCGGGTAATGAGTCGAAAACCAGCAACGTAATCAGGTGACGCATAATTTCTTTCGCAAATTGACAACCGCATAGCGGAACACGGCCCGC
>USNA01000242.1 GCA_900555955.1 uncultured Collinsella sp.
TCGAAGCTGTGCACGCCCGTGCCACCCATGGCCCACGGAGCCACGTCAATGCCCTCCGCCACGGCCAGGCCGCCGGTCCCCTGCGGACCCATGAGCCCCTTATGGCCGGTAAAGCACACGATGTCGAGGCCCATGGCCTGCATATCGACACGCGCCGTACCGGCAGACTGCGAGGCATCGACGATCACAAGTGCACCTGCCGCATGGGCCATGGCCGCTACGCGCGCAATGTCGACCGCGTTGCCGGTCACATTGGAGGCGTGCGTCACCACCACGGCACGCGTACCGGGCGTGACCAACCGCTCGAGCTCGTCGTAGCCGAGCACGCCGCTCGCATCGCAACCCGCATGCTCAACTGTCACACCCTGCTCCGTCGCCAAGCGATTAAGCGGACGTAGCACAGAGTTGTGCTCGAGCACCGTCGTGACCACACGGTCGCCGGGGCGCACCACGCCATTGATGGCGGTGTTGAGCGCCGCCGTAGAGTTGGGCGTAAAGCACACATGGTCCGCCCTCGGGCAACCAAAAAGGCGCGCGAGCTTGGCGCGACAGCCGTGGATGGTACGCGCCGCGTCGAGCGCGCCCGACGTGGCGCCGCGCCCGGCATTGCCGAGCGAGCACATCGCCTGCGTCACGGCATCGATGACCGTCTGCGGCTTGTGCATGGTCGTCGCCGCGTTATCCAGGTAGATCATCACACGACCTCCCACATATCGATCACGGTAAAGCCCTCGGTGGAGACGCCCGCCGCGGCAAGCTCGCCGCGCAGCAGGTCCTCATCGGCAGGCAACGCCTTCCACGCCAGACCGCAGCCAGCAGCGACCTCCCCGGGCACGGGAATCGTTCGCCCGGGAAGGCCGCGCTCGATGCACAGGGACTCGCAGCCCATGGCGGCCGCCGTGGTGGGAAACGTGATGACAAGCGCCGGGCGCTTCTCCCTCATGGCAACTCCAACCAATACGCTACGGGCGCACGACGCGCACGGCCTGCTCCATCTTTTCGACGATCACGTACATGTTGGTGACCTCGCCCACCGCAAGCTGGTCTTTAATGCCATAGTGGTCCAGGCAGGTACCGCAGGTAAGGATCTCGACGCCCTGCTCGGCCAGACCCTTCAGGTCGTCGAGCACCGGTGAGCCCTCGACGGTGAGCTTGGCGCCACCGTTGTAGAACAGCATGGTCGCGGGCAGCTCCTCCTGCTGCGTCACGGCAAAGATGAAGGCCTTCATGAGCTTGTGGCCCAGCTCGTCGTCGCCGCGGCCCATGCAGTCGGTGTAGACGGAAATGACGAGCTTGCCCTTGCCGGCGCTGGCATCACAGAAGGCAGCGCCATCCTGCTCGGGATCAGCCACGGCAACGGCGCCAGAGGTCGCCACGGTCACGTGCCACTCAGCGTCAGAAACTTTCTCGACCGAGGCCGTGCAGCCCTTCTCCTGCGCCATCTTGGAGATGTTCTTGACGGCGGTCTCGTTGTCGACCGAGGTCACCACGGCGCCCTCGCCATCGAGCTGCTTGAGTGCCTTAAGCGTCTTGACGACGGGCAGCGGGCAGGCATCGCCCATGGCATTGACTTCAATCTTGGTAGACATAGTTACATCCTTTCAAAAGAGACCGCCCAGAACAGTAGGCAGTCGCATAAACGGTTTTCCTTAATGCACAACGCGAACGGCAGGACCGCCCGGCACCGGCTCGCACACGCGGCCGATTGTGGCGGCAACGCGCCCTTCGGCATGTAAACGACGCGCAAGCTCATCCACATCGGCAGCAGGTGCCGCGATAAGCAGGCCACCAGACGTCTGCGGATCGTACAGCGCATCCAGCATGCCCGGCTCCAGATCTTCGTCGGCAGCCACGCGCGGGCCAAAGAAGTCCTGGTTGCGGTAGGCACCGGCAGGAATAATGCCCAGACGCGCCATATCGAGCACCTGGTCAAAGAGCGGCACCGCCCCCGACGCAAGTTCAATCTGCACGCCCGAGCCCTCGGCCATCTCGCACGCATGCCCGATCAGGCCAAAGCCCGTAATGTCGGTGCAGCCGTGAAGTTCGAGCCCCTCGGCCAGACGAATTGGCGCCTCGTTGAGGGTGCGCATCGAGTCAAACATGGCTGCGGCCTCGTCCTGCTCGATGAGCTCGCCCTTAATGGCCGTAGTGATGATGCCCGAGCCGATGGCCTTGGTCAGCAGCAGAACATCGTCCACGTGCGCGCCGCTGTTGGCGAGCATACGGTCAAGCGCGACAAAGCCGCTCACGGACAGGCCGTACTTGGGCTCGTCGTCGTTGATGGTGTGGCCGCCCGCGATGGAGCAACCGGCCTCGACGCACTTGTCGGCGCCGCCCGCCAGAATTTCGCCGGCAACCTCAACGCCCAAGCAACTGGGAATGCACAGCAGGTTCATGGCATGGCTCGGCCGCCCGCCCATGGCGTAGATGTCCGACAGTGAGTTTGCCGCGGCGATCTGGCCAAACAGAAACGGGTCGTCGACCATCGGTGGGAAGAAGTCGATGGACTGCACGAGGCCCAGGTTCTCCCCTACGCGGAAAACGCTCGCATCGTCAGAGGTATCGAACCCCACGAGCAAGTTGTCGTTATGCACATTGGGTAAATCGCCCAGGACCTGGGCGAGGGCTCCGGGAGCCAACTTAGCGGCTCAACCGCTCGCGGCCGTCATAGACGTGAGCTTAATCTGATCGTCAGCCATACGAACCCCCTT
>USNA01000243.1 GCA_900555955.1 uncultured Collinsella sp.
TGCGTGGGGAGGGGATGTCGTTGTACGTATCGCCCACGGCGGCGGCGTCGGCAATATCGATGCCCAAGTGCTCGCACAGGTGCGCGACGCCGGCGCCCTTGTCGACGCCCAGGTTCATAAAGTCGATCCACTCGCGTCCGGCGTTGGTGACGTAGAGCTTGTCCGAGAACTCGGGGCTATAGGTCTCGCGAAACGCGGGCTCGGCGTCGTAGCCGGGGAAGAAGACCGAAATCTTGTTGGACTCGAAATCAATGCCATCAAAGCTGTCGACGTAGTTGATTGTGTTGTAGTAGACGCTGATCTCGTCGTGGTATTGATGGTCGCGGGCAAGCACGTAGAACTCGTCGAAGCAGCAAAGGACGGGGACAGCGCGCGGATCCTCCGAGGCACGGCTCAAGACCTGCTGATACAGCTCCACGTCAATAGTGCTCTTATAGATATAGCTGCCGCGATAGATCACGCACGCTCCGTTGTCGGGACAAAAGGCGAGGCGGTTCTTGACGCCCTCGAACATCTCCTCGAGCTTGGGGGCGGGACGTCCGCTGGCGGGGCAGAATACGATGTCGGCGTCGGCGAGCTTGTCCAGGCGCTCATCAAGACCCTGGGGCAGCACACGCTCGTCGGTCAGCAGCGTCTTGTCCATATCGACGGCGAGAATCATAATGTTGCCGATGTTGGCGTCCGATTCGTAAGTTTGCATAAAAGCGAGCCTTTCGTTTCGAGATTGTTTCAGACGTTATAACCATCAACTCGTAGTCGAGCGTATTTTCGCAGGAACGGAGCGTATTTGCACCACGCTTCACAAAGTAATGAAAAAACTTTTCAGAAATTTGAATTTGTCGCTTGTGCAGCGTGCACTTTATCGTAATATAGCGACCATCGAAAACGGAGACGGAAAAACAACCGCTTACCGAGGAAAAGGTACCGTTTGCGATATTAGAATTGCGCCCGGCGATAGGTGAAAGGAGAGGCAGATGCAGTTCGTAAAGATCATCACCACTGCAGACAATGCCATCCGACGCCAGCGCGCAATTTCCCGACGACGATAACAATCGTCTCTGTCCGCATGGGGTGCAATGCCTCAACAGAGTCATTTTGAGGTCGTTGGGTTTTAGCACGAAATTGCTGCATGTTTCTAGGGCATGTATGTGCTGCTTTTTGCTATTTAACCTGATATTGCACGGTTTTTGACCTCGAAATGACTTGCAACTGACCGATGTTCTAACTAGCTACCAAGGGCGAAAGGAAACAGCCATGAGCAAGGAAAAAGTCGTTCTCGCATATTCCGGTGGTCTTGATACATCCGTATGTGTCAAGTGGCTCCAGGACGAGAAGAATCTCGATGTCGTTTGCGTCTGCGGCAACGTGGGCCAGGAAGAGACCGGACTGGATGCCAAGAAGCAGAAGGCACTCGACCTGGGCGTTCTCGATTGCCAGGTGCTCGACCTGCGCGACGAGTTCTCTGATGAGTTCCTGACTAAGGCCATCGCCGCAAACTCCATGTACGAGAACAAGTATCCGCTGCTCTCGGCTCTTTCTCGCCCGCTGCTCGCCAAGAAGCTCGTCGAGGTCGCTCACGAGTTTGGCGCGACCTACGTCGCCCACGGCTGCACCGGCAAGGGTAACGACCAGGTCCGTTTTGAGGCCGCCGTCAAGGCTCTCGACCCCGAGCTCAAGGTTATCGCCCCGGTTCGCGAGTGGGACCTGAAGTGCCGTCCCGACGAGGTCGCCTATGCCCACGCCCACAACGTGCCGGTTCCCGAGGGTGCCAACGACAACCCCTACTCTATCGACGACAACCTGTGGGGTCGTGCCATTGAGTGCGGCCACCTGGAGGATCCCTGGAACGAGCCGCTCGACGACGCTTGGGTTATGACCAAGAACCCCGAGGACACGCCGGACACCCCGACCTACACCGAGATTGAGTTTGAAGCCGGCAAGCCCGTCGCCGTCGACGGCAAGAAGATGAAACTCTCCGAGATCGTCATCGCCCTCAACAAGATCTCCGGCGACAATGGCTTTGGCCGTCTCGATCTGGTCGAGGATCGCCTGGTGGGCCTTAAGAGCCGCGAGTGCTACGAGGTTCC
The DNA here is from genome assembly GCA_900555955.1 of uncultured Collinsella sp. GTDB lineage: Bacteria > Actinomycetota > Coriobacteriia > Coriobacteriales > Coriobacteriaceae > Collinsella. Next base: position 2,088 of record USNA01000243.1, read on the forward strand.
CGGCGCCCTGACGCTCATCACCGCCCACAAGGCGCTCGAGGACATCTGCGTCGAGGGCGACCTGCTCAAGACCAAGATCAAGCTCGAGCAGGATTGGGCCACCGCCGTGTACAACGGCCAGTGGTACAGCCCGCTCAAAAACGCGCTCGATGCCTTTATGGCCGATACCCAGAAGTTCGTTACCGGCACCGTCCGCCTGAAGTTCTTTAAGGGTAACTGCCATGTCGTCGGCCGCAAGAGTCCCTTCAGCCTCTACGACTACGGTCTGGCTACCTACGATCGCGACACCACGTTTGACGAGAAAGCCAGCGCCGGCTTTATCGAGATCGATACGCTGTCGCTCAAGACGTGGGCAAAGGTCCAGGGCCCCAGCTCTGCTGCCGCCCAGGCCTAGCGCCTCCTTCCCTTGGTATCCGCGCGGCCCATCCGCGTGATACATAACGGGCGCACGGGGTCCCTACCTTTCGTTATGCTTGCTGACACTTCTTAACATCGGTGGCCCCTACGTTCCGCCCGCATATATGATGCCGCGTCTGCGGCTGAGTCCGAGCCCCGCCGGGGTTGTTCGGCGGGGCTCCTTCTCTCCATTTGGCGGACCGCGTTCG
>USNA01000244.1 GCA_900555955.1 uncultured Collinsella sp.
CCGCGACATCCAGCGCAGTAACCGCGGGCGGGCGGCCCCATCCGCATCCTGGATGACCCCGCCCTGTCAGAGCGTCTGTGCGATATGGCAAAATCCCTCGTCTGTCCGCTTTAGCGGCGCCGCTCGTGGCGTGCGCGCCACAGCTGTAGATAGTGCCCGATTTGTGCCGACTCGATGCGCTGATAGGAGCTCGTGGGCAGCGACGTTAAGAATTTCTTGCCGTAGCCCTTCGTCACCAGGCGCGGGTCGGCCAAGATGAGTACGCCACAATCGGTCGATGAGCGAATGAGGCGACCGGCTGCCTGCTTGACCTCGAGCACGGCCTCGGGCAGCGAATAGCGCGCCCAAGCGCGGTCTTCGCGCAGATTGCGCTCGCATGAGAGCGGGTCTGTGGGGCTCGAGAACGGCAGCTTGGGGATGATGACGCAGCGCAGCGTCTCGCCGCTGGCGTCAAACCCTTCCCAAAAGGCCTTAAGCGCAAAGAGCGACGAGGTCGGTTCGTTGATAAAGCGGTCGCGCAGACGGCGAGGAGACGAGTTGCGCTGCTGGCAGTTGAGTTCCAGACCCGCACGAGCCATCTTGGGCTCGACGCGAGCGTACAGCTCCTCCATGTCACGCCTGTTGGTGAACAGCGTGAGCACCGAGCCGCCCATGGCGAGATGAGCGTCGACCAGCACACGCTCGAGCGCCGAAAGATAGCTCTCACGATCGCGCGGATCGGGGATATCGCCCGCAACGACTACAGCCATGTTCGAATCGAAGTCGTAGCTCGAGTCCAAGTGCAGCGACGATGATGTCGAGGCACCGATGCGATCGAGGCCGACAGCGTGGTTAAAGTGCTCAAAGCTCTTGGAAACCGTCATGGTCGCCGAGGCAAAGATAGCCGTGTGGACCTCGGGCAACCACTCGGTTGCCAAGGCCTCGCCAATATCGATGCGCTCCGCGGTCATCGACTCGCCGCCGGCACGCAATCTGCGATTGACTTGCAGCGAGTACACATAGTGTTCATCGGTACCGTCGATGATGAGTTTGAGGTTCTCGGCCAGCTCGTGTAGGCGGCGCGAGATATCACCCAGGTCGACAACAACCTCGGGCTTGTCGGCGGCGACGGCTTGTACCAGCGCGTCGACGCTCTTGTCAGCTTGTTCCAATGCGTCGATGGCAGTGCAGGCCGACTGTAAGAAATCATGCCAGTCGTCAGATTCGCGCAGCTCGGGGCCAATCCATAGGTTCGCATTGTCATAGCCCCCGCGGGCACGGCGGCCGAGCTCGCGAACGCCGTCAAACACGTCGGCGATTGCCATGCTCGCGCGCGCAACCGTCGACGTCGCCTTGGCGGTTAGACCCAAGTAGAGCGTAGAGCCCTCCGAGGTTGCCAAATCGCGGGAAACCTGGCTCAGCGCGCCGGTGCTCGAGCCACCCAGGCGCTCAAACAGAACGCGCGATTCATCCGCCGACACCACGCGCGCCCATTGACGGCGCGCCTCGCGCTCGATGGAGTGGGCCTCATCGATCACCCAGTGACGAATCGGAGGCAAGATTCTGCCCTCGGCCGCAACATTGCTGAACAGCAGGGAATGGTTGGTGACCACTACATCGGCATGCGCCGCGCGACGGCGGGCGCCGTGGACCAGGCATTTATCGGGGAAAAACGGGCATAGGCGACGGGCGCACTCGCGCGACGCCGTCGTAAAGTCGGGACGGTTGACGCTGCGCCAGCGAATGCCGAGCGAGTCGAGGTCGCCATCGGCCGACTGACACACGTACGCCGTGATGACCGCGACTGCCGTAAGCGTGTCGGCAGGATCACGCTTAGTCGTAATTTCGACTTGCCCGCGGCTCATGCGCTCAAGCTTGCGCAAGCATGGATAGTGGTCATAGCCCTTGAGGGCGCAAAACGATAGGCCTCCGTCCAGCTGCTCGGCAAGTTTGGGCAGCTCATGATACATGAGCTGGTCGGCAAGATTATTCGATTTCGTCGCGATACCAACCGTGATGTTGTTGCGGCGCGCGGCCTCGGCAAAAGGCACCAGGTAAGCCATCGATTTGCCGACGCCCGTGCCCGCCTCAATCACGCGATGCGTTCCCGTAACGAGTGCGTCACGGACCTCGAGCGCCATCGCGATCTGCTCATCGCGCGGCTCGTACGTGGGGTACATGCGATTAACCAGGCCGCCCGGGGCATAGTCCGCCTCGATTTCCTCGCGGCTCGGCATCTTAAGGACCGGTAGCTCGTCCGCATCAACGCGATCATCGGCCCGATCGGCCTTGAGTACGTCGGCGCGGGCGGCGCTGAGAGAGAAGATGGAACCGGGGTTCTGCCCCGCCAAGAAGGAGAAGATGGGACGATAGGACCAGGGTACGTCGGGATGCATGTCGGCCAGGCGCGCCATTAAGCCCTGGGGCAAGTCGGTGAGCGCCACGAGCAAGACGCGCCACACACCACACAGTGCGTCGACATCGGCGTTGGCGCGGTGCGACACTGAGTCGCAGCCAAACAGGTCGGCCATGAAAGAGAGCTTATGCGAGGCCAGGCGCGGAAGCGCGATGCGCGACAGCGCCAGCGAATCGATCCAAATATCGCTCACGTTGACGCCGCCTTTGACCGACTCGATAAACGAGCGGTCGAACGTGGCGTTATGTGCGATTACCGGGCAACCACCGACAAAATCGGCGAGAGCGGCGAC
>USNA01000245.1 GCA_900555955.1 uncultured Collinsella sp.
CGAGCAAAACCGCCCCGCGAGGCGGGCCCGCGAGCGGCTGCCGAATATCTCGATTGCCCCCTTGTGACGATTCCGGGCGCGCATAACGGTCTGCGCGATCGCCCCGTTACGGCGGCAAATGCCGTTCGCGATGTCTTGGAGCGTTAGCACGCTCGATGACCTGCGGGGAGAGGGGTTGTTAGCGTTTCGTCATTGTTAACGAATGCGCCCATAACCGCGCGCCCGCGGCTCCATTACCACCGTTTGCCAGGTCATAAAAATGTAACAGCATTCACGTGCTTACCTGCATCGGCAAGGTGTTACCCTTGTAGCATTTGGAACCCACCGCTACCATGCGAAACTATCGAAAGGGCCCCATATGCTCAATAATCACGAGGTCAATCTAACCGACGAGGAGGCTGCCGCTGAGGTCGCCCGCGTCGCGAAGACCTACCCCGTGGTGCGTTTGCTGTCGGCCGATCAGATTAAGAGCGAGCCTAACTGCCTGCTTGCCGGCGATCGCTGCCCTTGTCTGCGTCAGTCGAGTCTTGAGGCCTTGGCAGATTCGGGTGAGGTGTCGGAGCAGCTGCTCAACGATGGCGTTGAGTACCGCGCTCGCCTGCGCCCTCTGAAGGTCGAGGGCGAGCCTCACGTCCTGCTGATGGTGCGTCCGATCGATGAGCAAGAGGCTGCAGAAGAGGACCTTGTCTACACCGACGTGCTGACGAGTGTGCGCAATCGCCGATATTACGAGGAAAAGCTCCGTAGCGCCCGCATGAAGGCCGGCGTGGCGGTGATCGACCTTGATGATTTTAAGGTCTTCAACGATACGTGTGGCCATCATGCCGGCGACCTTGCACTTGGTGCTGTGGCGACGGCCATACGCGGCGGTATTCGTTCGACTGACGAACTTGTGCGCTATGGCTGCGACAAGTTTGTGGCCGTCATGCCTAATATTTCCTCCGACGACTTCGCTCGTCGCCTGCGTCAGGTATCCGATGCCGTTCGTGCCACGATTATTCCGGGCCATGAGTACGTGAGCCTGACGGCATGTGTTGGTGGCGTTCGCATTCATGGCGAGACGGTCGATGAGGGCGTTGGCCGCGCTGTCCAGTTATTGAGCCGCGCTAAGGCAAAAGCCGGTACGGTCGTGACCGATGCCGATTCCATCGAAGCCTTCCAAAGCGAAAAGCCTTTGGTGCTTATTGTCGATGACTCCGAGATGAACCGAGCCATTCTCAATGAGATGCTCAAGGACGAGTATTGCATCCTCGAGGCCGACAACGGTCGTACGGCGCTCGACATGGTCGACCGCTATGGCGATGAGTTGTCGCTCGTGCTGCTGGATATTGTCATACCGGGCATAAGCGGCTTTGAGGTGCTGGCCGATCTGTCGCGCCGATCGGGTATCGACAATCTGCCTTTCATCATGATTTCGAGCGAAGATTCCGATGATATGGTTCTGCGCGCGTACGAGCTGGGCGCCTCGGACTATATCAACCGCCCGTTTGACTCCCGTGTCGTGCGCCGCCGTGTAAGCAACACCATCCGCCTATACGCCAAGCAGCGCCGCCTGACGAGCCTGCTGTCTCAGCAGTACAACGAGCGCGTCAAGAACAGTCGCATGCTCATCGACATCATGGCCGGTGTCATGGAACTTCGCAATGGCGAGAGCGGCAGGCACGTTACGAATATCGAAAAGCTGACCGAGCTGCTGCTTGACTGTCTGGTCCAGCGTAGCGACACCATCTCCCTCGACAACGAGGAACGCTCCACGATCGCCCTGGCTTCGGCACTGCACGATATCGGCAAGATGGCGATTGACGATGCGATTCTCAACAAACCCGGACGCCTTACGCCCGAGGAGTTCGAGATTATGAAGACGCATACCACGATCGGCGCCGACATGTTGCTTGAGCTGGGTCGCCATCACGTCGGCAATGCGCTTATGGAATATGCGTACCAGATTGCGCGTTGGCACCACGAGCGCTGGGACGGCAAGGGTTATCCCGATGGCCTTAAGGGCAACCAGATTCCCATCGCCGCACAGGTGGTTTCGGTGGCTGACGTGTACGATGCGCTGACGAGCGTGCGCGTGTACAAGGACGCTATCCCGCACAAGGAGGCGATCCAGATGATCCTGGACGGTAAGTGCGGTGAGTTTAACCCGCTGTTGCTCGACTGTTTGCTCGAGGTGCAAGACCGTATTGCCGAGACGTTGGCGCGCCCCGCCGACGTCGTCGCGTTTCCCACGATTTAGTTTGACCAAAGGAGTTTTAATCCATGATTTCCATGCGTGAGGCGTATGAGAAGATCGGCGCTAATTATGATGACGCGTGCGCTCGGCTGATGGGCGGGGAAATGCTTGCCCGCTTTGCCCTCAAGTTTTTAGATGACGAGAGCATGGACAAGCTGGAGGCCGCCATGGCGGCGGGAGACGCCGAAGGTGCGTTTATGGCAGCGCACACGCTCAAGGGCGTGAGCCAGAACCTGGGATTCGATAATCTGTACGAGCCGGCGGTTGTGGTGACCGAAGCACTGCGCGGCGCCGATGCCGTTGACGGCGCTCGCGAGGGAATGCATGCGTTGCAGCAGCAATATGCGGCTACGATGTCGGCCCTGCGCGAAGCGGCTGAATAAGGGCTTGCGGGCCTTGGGCTGTGTGCCCCG
>USNA01000246.1 GCA_900555955.1 uncultured Collinsella sp.
CAGCACGGGAGCTGGGGGTCGTCCGGGTGGCGGGGGCGCCGCGGCTGCCGTGGTGTCGGGCAACGCGTCGCTCGCGCTCGATGGCGATGGCGTCAAGGACGCCGCGGCCGCCATGGCCAAGGCTACCGTCGAGGCCAAGACCCTTGCCGAGGAAAAAGAGATCGCCCAGGCCAACCGCTTCCCCAAGCTGTCCCTTGTGGACCTTAAGTACCGTGACTGGGAATCGCCGGTCTATGACGATGCCATCTCGCTGGAGGACTTTGTCGACGGCTTCCGCGCGTTCGCCTGCAGCCAGATGAAGCTCTACTACACGCCCGAAATCATCCGCCGCTTTGTGGCCGGCATGGCCGCCTCCAAGCTGCTGATCCTGGAGGGCATCTCGGGTACCGGTAAGACCTCGCTGCCCTACAGCTTTAGCCGCTACCTGGACAACCCCGCGACCATCGTGTCGGTACAGCCGAGCTTCCGCGATCGCACCGAGGTGCTCGGCTACTTCAACGAGTTTTCCAAGCGCTTTAACGAGACCGAGTTCCTCCGCGCCGTGTACGAGGCGGGGCTTCGCCAAGACCCGTCCATGATCGTGCTCGACGAGATGAACCTCGCCCGCGTGGAGTACTACTTTGCCGAGATCCTGTCGGTGCTCGAGATGCCCAGCCACGACGAGTGGGTGCTCGACCTGGTGCCTACTCAGTGGGCCGCCGACCCCAAGGGCCTGCACGACGGCAAGCTCACCATTCCCGACAGCCTGTGGTTTATCGGCACGGCCAACAACGACGACTCCACCTTTACCATCACGGACAAGGTGTACGACCGCGCGATTCCCATCGAGCTCAACGAGCGCGCCGACGCGTTTGAGTGCGAGCCGCACGAGCGCGTGCATGTGACGGCCGAGCATCTGCAGTATTTGTTCCAGAAGGCCAAGGTCGAGTACGTGATCGATGACGAGCTGCTCCAGAAGATGCACAAGCTGGACCAGTACCTGCAGACTCGCTTTAAGCTGGCCTTTGGTAACCGTATCATCAAGCAGATGTACGACTTTATCCCCGTGTACGTGGCGTGCGGCGGCACCGAGCTGGGTGGCATGGACTACATCATCGCCCGCAAGGTGCTCAAGAAGTTTGAGTCCATGAACGTGAGCTTTGTGCGCGACGAGATGAAGGGCCTGATCGAGTACATCGAGAAGACCTTTGGCGAGGGCGGCCTGCCCGATTCCGTCATGTATCTGCAGCGGATCCAGAACTTCTACTAATGGTGTAAATGCGGGGTGGCGTGACGTCGCCCCGCCCCTTACCAATCGATCCAACCTATGGAGTAACCCATGTCCGAGACCATTCAGGACCTCTATACCAGCTTCTCCGAGCAGATGGAGCCTATCCAGGAGGACAGCCGCTACTTCCGCTATCTGTTTGAGATGGCGCAGGCCTCGGGCACCACGATCGAGCAGCAGCGCGAGGAACTCGTCAAGGTGGTGGACGAGGAGTGGATCAGCATGATCGAGGACTCGCTCGACGCCATCAACACCATCATCGAAAATCCGCGCCGCTTTATCACCACCGAGGAAGAGGTGGTGCCGGTCTCGCTCGCCAAAAAGATCAGCGCCGATAGCGTTCGCCATCTGAGCCGGAACACGCAGTTCCTGGCGCCGAGCGACGATGGTGACGTCCACCCCACGCGCATTCTCAACGTCAGTACCGTCGAGACGTACGACCTGTACGAGAACCGCTTTATCTACCACCTGATTCAGCGCCTGCTGACGTTTGTGGACAAGCGCACCGACGTGATCTTTTGGTCGACGGGCAACGAGATTCGCAACCGCTTTAAGATGCACAGCAAGATCGACGACGCGTACGAAGAGATCGAGTACAACGTCGAGATGACGGTCAAGAACCGCCAGAGCTTTGCCGAGAACGACGCCGACAACATGGACGTCTTTATGCGCATCGACCGCGTGCGCCGCCTTGTCATGGCGCTGCGTGGCGCGTCGTTCTGCCAGATCATGAACGGCTGCAGCGCGGTCCGCAGCCCCATCCAGCGCACCAACCTCATCATGAAGGACCCCAACTACCGCAAGTGCTACCAGCTGTGGCAGTTTATGGAGCGCTACGACAAGGTGGGCTACAACATCGACGTGCAGCAGCAGGCGCTGGCGTTCGATGACGAGTACATGGTGCAGATGTACACCAACCTCATCAACAACTACACCGTCTTTAAGAGCCTGACCGACGACGAGCGCAACCTGCAGGAGCTCGAGAGCGTGCATCCCGAGCCGGTGGCGCCCAAGTTTATTAAGGAGATTAAGGAGGTGCAGGTCGATAGCCCCGACCTGCCCGATGTCGAGGTCCGTCGCGTGTTTGTGGAGGAGGTCACGCAGGCCCAGCTCGATGCCGAGCAGGCGCTGGCCGAGGCCCGCGAGCAGATTGAGGAGCTGCAGGGGCAGGTCAAGTCTTGGAAGGTGCAGGCGCACGCGCTCTCCGACGAGCGCGACGACTTGGCAGACGAGCTGGACGAGGCCAAGACGCGTGAGCTGGCATTGACGCAGCGCGCACAGATTGCCGAGGCCGATGTCGAGGAACTGCGCGCCTCGCTGGAGGATGTCGAGGCCGGCAAGAAGGCTGCCGAGGATGCTGCCCTTGGGGCTCGGCCGCCG
>USNA01000247.1 GCA_900555955.1 uncultured Collinsella sp.
GCCTTCCACGCCATTGAGGACGCTCTGGGCGAAATTGCGCCCATTCGCCGCGCCTCGCTGCGCTTTGGCAAGTATTCCTCGCGCTACAACGAAATCCTCGCGGGACGCGCCACCAATATCTTCGACTGCAATATGGCATCGGGTTCCCTCATGGACATTGGCGTCTACGCCGTCGAGCCCATGGTCGAGATTTTCGGCATGCCCTCCGGCCTTACGAGCATGACTACTCTGCTCGACCCCACCACGCGACAGCTCACGCACGGCCCCATCGACGGCTGCGGTTCCATCCTCGCCAGCTATGGCGGAGGCCGCATCTCCGTCGAGCTCGCGCACTCCAAAATTACGAATGACCTGCTGCCCTCGCAGATTGAAGGCGAGCGTGGCACTATCCAGATCGACCATCTGTCCACGCCCCGCAACGTCCGTATCGACTATCGCGGCGATGTCGTACGCGGCTCGGCGACCGAGGCACCGCGCGAACAGGGCGACAACGGCCGCGTGCTCGACCTGCCCAAATCGAGCAACACCATGGAGTACGAACTCACAGACTTTATCAGCGCCATCGGCGGCATCGATAACGTCAAGGAAGAGATTTGGGAGACCCCGGCGGGACGCCACGAGCTTGGCCACTACCGCGATGTCACGCTCGTCTCACTGCGCATCATGGATGCCGTGCGCCAGCAGGCGGGTATCGCCTTCCCCGCTGACTCTAACAAGCAGGCATAGCGATGGGTTTTTTCGACAAGCTTTTCTCGGGCGTCACCGGCGGCAGGCGCGCAACCCCAAAAACCTCTCGCGCGAGGAGGCATGGCGCCAGCCGCGAACCCCAAAAGCCCTCTGGCGTCGAGCTTGAGCTGCGCCGTAGGCTCACCGTGCTCGCAAGCGACGAGGCCACTCAAGACGCCCCGCAGCGCTATTTCCTGCGGTGGGAGGGGCAGGTCCAGGGCGTCGGTTTCCGCTTCACCAACACCAACCTCGCACAGGCGCGCTCCCTCACCGGCTGGGTGCGTAACATGGAAGGCGGCTCAGTCGAGATGGAGATACAGGGAGCTCCGGCAGACATCCTATCTCATCTCGAGGCACTTCATGCCTCCTACGAGCGCATGGGAACGAGTTTTCGCCTCGTAGACGCCCAGGTCCGAGCCCCACTTGCCAATGAAGACGGTTTCACTCCTCATTATTAGTATTGTGTGCTAAATACGGTATCATTTACCTACGACCGTTAATAGAAAAGAGGCGAGGCGCATGGCGGTGCAAAGAAGGAATACCAAGCAGCGAAAGCTGGTTCTTGACGCCGTGCGCCAAAGCTATAACCATCCCACCGCCGACGAAATCTACAACGCCGTGCGCGAACAGGATGACAAGATCAGCCGCGGCACGGTCTACCGCAACCTCAATCTCTTGGCCGACGCCGGAGAAATCCTCTCGATCAAGACGCCGGGCGGGAGTCGCTTCGATCGCACCATCGAGCCGCACGCACATATCATCTGCACCTCGTGCAGCCGCGTCATCGACGTACCGCTCCCCTTCGATGCCCAGCTCGACGCCAAAGCGTCCGAGCAAATCGGCTGGCACGTCACGTCGCACTACACCATCTTCGAGGGTCTCTGCCCCGACTGCCGGTAAATGTTTGGGACATGCCCGCAAATCTACTTGCCCATCCGCTACAGCAAGCAGCACATTTCTAGGCATGTCCCAAATGTCTACTCGGCGAGCAGGCGATGCAGCTCTTCTTCGACCGTGCGCACGTAGCGAACGCGGTCGTTGATACCACGCATGCTGGGGTTGCAGCTCTCCATCAGATAGGGATGGCCCACGACGTTGAGCATGTCGCGGTCGTTTTCGTTATCGCCAAACGCCATCATCTCATCGGGCGAAATCCCCAGGGCACGACCGTAATCGGCAAGCGCGGAGCCCTTGCCCGAACCGAAACCGATAAAGTCCGTCCATTCGGTTCCCGACGTCATCACGTCGACACGGTCGCTAAAGAGGCGCTCAAAATGCTCCAGCGCCGCCGGCTGATCCACCTCGGGCGTCTGGAAGGCAATCTTAATGACGTCCTCGTCGATGTCCTCGGGACGGTCGACCACCGCCACATCGCAGTGGACCTCATAGCGCAAATGGTCGACGAACGCATCGTTGCCGCTCATGGTGTAGAGGTGTCCCTCACACGAAAGGGTCACGTCGGCATGGGGATACGCAACCACAGCATTCGCGATATCCATAGCAAGACTACGCTCCATGGAACGCTTGACAACGGCACGCCCCTCGCTCATCACCAGGGCTCCGTTTTCGCATACATAGGCGAGCTCATCGGCCACCGGGGCAAAAAGGTGGCGCAAACTCGCATATTGACGGCCACTCGCCGGCATAAACACGATACCGCGACGATGCAGCTCATCGACAAGCTCAAAGGCCTCAGGACGCGGCTCGCGCTCCCCCGGATGCAGCAACGTGCCGTCCAAATCGCATGCAATCAGCTTGATTCCCTCAAGACCCATACGCTTCCCCAAAGCCTCCTATCAACAGCAAGACGGACCTTGATTGGTCGCCCCTCAAAGCCCGTCTTGCGCATACGCGCGCTTAGCCGCGCGTCTTTTTTACGATGGTAAAGTCCGGAGCCATGCTAACGACGACCTCCGCCGC
>USNA01000248.1 GCA_900555955.1 uncultured Collinsella sp.
GCCGCCGCTCAATCAAGCGCCAGCGTGAAGCCGATCGCCTCCGAGGCTCCTCGTGTGCCGCGTCCCGATGAGACGGCGGTGTTTTTGATGGCAGCCCAGGGAAAGAGCACACCGCAGAGCGCTCCTGCCGCTCGTTCCGCCAAGCCCGCGGCTCACGATGATGGCGAACCGCTTCTTTCGGATGACGAATGGTCGCCGCTTGGTTCGACCGATCCCGTCGAGGGCGTGGCCATCGACGGTGATGATGACTGGGACCCTCTGTCGTTTTCTGCCCGAACCGTCGCCGCCAAAGAAGTTGACACGGTGTTTGGCGACCATGCCATATTCGATGATGATGCCGTATCCGGAAACAACATGCCGAACAGCGATGACGTCGCACCTGCTGATGACGCCGTTTTGGTTGACGATCCCTTTGCGATGACCGGCTCCTTTGCCGTCGTGGACGATTTACTGCCACAAGATGAGGTTCATGAGGACTCTCAGGACGACGTAGACGATATGGGTTCGTCGGACTACTCCACGGTTGGTCGTTCTGCTGGCCTCATGACCGTGCTGACCATCGTGTCGCGCGTCACCGGGTTTATCCGCACGTGGGCCATGGCGGCCGCCATCGGCATGTCGCTGCTCTCGTCCTCCTATCAGGTTGCCAACAACCTGCCCAACATGCTCTACGAGCTCGTGATGGGCGGCATGCTCGTTACGGCGTTTTTGCCGGTGTATATGGGCGTGAGGCGCGAGCAGGGCCGCGAGGCATCGAACGAGTATGTCGGTAACCTGCTCGGTATTCTGCTTCTGCTACTGGGCGGTATCTCGCTGCTGGGCACCGTGTTTGCTCCCGGCTTTATTTGGACGCAGTCGTTCCTTTCGGGCGATGGCGGCAGCATGGATATCGCTGCGTTCATGTTCCGCTTCTTTGCTATCCAAATTCTGTTTTATGGCTTGGGTTCGGTGTTCTCGGGCGTTCTCAACGCACACCGCGACTACTTCTGGTCGACGTTTGCCCCGGTTCTCAACAATGTCATCGTCATCGCCAGCTTTATGGGTTTTGCTCCCGTGTCTGCACAATTTGGCGGGCAGGCCGGTATTATCTTGATCGCAGCTGGTACGACCCTCGGCGTCTTTGTCCAGATGGCCTGCCAGATTCCCGCGCTTGGCAAGCATGGCGTGCATCCTCATATCCATATCGACTTTAAGGACCCCGCACTGCGACAGACGATCGCGCTTGGTATCCCGACGCTGCTCGCCACGGTGTGCATGTTTGTCTCGACCTCTATTACCAATGCCGCCGCGCTTGTGGTGCAGCCCGAGACCGGCCCTTCCGTTATCGCATATGCGCGCCTGTGGTATACGCTGCCCTATGCGCTGATCGCCGCCTCGCTTTCGACGGCACTCTATACCGAACTCTCTCACGATGCACAGGAGAAGGATTACGACAGCGTCCGCACGGGCATTTCGCGCGGTGTCGCCCAGATGCTCTTCTTCCTGATTCCGTTTGCGATGTACCTGATCGTCTTCGCCCGTCCGCTCAACATGATCTACTGCGCCGGCAAGTTCGATGAATCCGGTGTGGCGCTGGTGTCGGAGTTCCTTATCTATCTGGCACTTTCCCTGCCGCTCTACGGCGTGGTCGTGCTGATGCAGAAGAGCTTCTCGGCCCTGCTCGATATGAAACCTTATAGCCGCTATTGCCTGTACTCCGCTATCGGTCAGGCCGGTTCGGTGCTGCTGTTTGGCGTGGTGCTGGGCTACGGTATGCCGGCAATTGCGCTTTCGTACGTCGTTGACTACGTGGTCTTGGTCGGATGCTCACTGTGGTGGCTGCGCCGTCGTCTGCATGGCCTTCAGGTCAAGTCTATCCTGCACGGCGGTTTCTTCGGCCTATTGTTCGGTGGCTTGGGCGCTGCCGCGGGCGTCGGCGTCATGTGGGCACTTGAGCACTTTGTCGGACTGCTTGGCAGCTCGATCCTCATTACCCTGGGCTACGTTTGTGTTGCAGGCGTCGTCTCGCTCGCTGTGACTTTTGGCCTTGCCTTCGTCTTTAAGATGCCCGAGGTCTCGGCGCTACTTCGTCGCAAGTAGGTGCGCGTGGCAGGTCACGACAACATTCCATCACTTGCCGAGCAGGTTTCGCGCGTTCCCACGCAACCCGGCTGCTACCTTTGGAAAGATGCCAAGGGCGATGTCATCTATGTGGGCAAGGCAAAAAACTTGCGTGCCCGTATGCGTCAATACGTGACGCTGCAGGACGAGCGTCAAAAGATCCCGCTCATGATGCAGCTGGTGGCGAGCTTCGACTATATCGTGGTGGAGACCGAGCACGAGGCATTGGTGCTCGAGCGCAATCTGATTGGCCAGTATCATCCGTACTTTAACGTCGATCTCAAAGACGATAAAAGCTATCCCTTTATCGCCATTACCAAGAGCGACTTGTTTCCGGCTATTAAATACACGCGAGAGCGTCATAAACCGGGAACGCGCTATTTTGGTCCCTATACCGATAGCCGTGCGGCGCGTGAGACCATCGATACGCTACGCAAGGTTATTCCTATTTGCTCGGCATCCTGTGCTGAATGGCGCCGCTGCCGCCGCATCGTCGAATCTCATAAGGGCGAAGAAGACATCGTCAATAT
>USNA01000249.1 GCA_900555955.1 uncultured Collinsella sp.
GGACGGTCTTGCGGGCGCCGCCCTTGGCCTCCTTGGCGTCGAGCTTAATATCGACGACCACGTTGGCGCCACTCTCGGGGTTGTAGGCCGCCTGGCCGCGACGGGGCTGGCCCCAGGCGCCCCCGAAGGGGAAACCGCCGTCAAAGGGATTACCATAGCCTGCGCTACCGGCGTAGCCGCCGCCATAGGGCGAAGCCGTAGGAGCGCCAGCGAAGGGATTGCCCGAGCGCATGGCGTCGTAGCGCGCACGCTTCTGCTCGTCCGAAAGCACGGCATAGGCCTCGGAAACCTCTTTGAACTTTTCCTCGGCATCAGGTTCTTTGTTGACGTCCGGATGGAGCTTGCGGGCCTTTTGCTGGAAGGCCTTCTGTATATCACGCGAGGTGGCGTCCTTGGAGACACCCAAAATCTCGTAGTAATCTTTTTCGTTCATCGTCGCCATGCGCGGCAACCTCCTGCTCACAGCAGCGTATATATTGCGGTAATTCTACCCGAGCGGCCTAAGCTAGACCCCAAAACAGCTCGAACAGCACATTTCCATCGAGCCAGCCCAAGTGGGTGGGCGCTAAACGGGCGTGGGCACGACCTGCGATAACGTCTTTCGAGGCGACGCACCCCGCATGCCCCTCGACATAATCGGGCACCCAAGTGGCAAGACCCAACTCGAGCGCACGGTCACAGGCCGCCACCAGCTCGTCTGCAGCGATCACGCTTGCCGAGCGAACCAACAGATCGGGCCCAATGCCACGCGTCATGCGGCAGGCGAGCATCAAATCCTCGGCCGCAGCCTCGCGCTGCGACAGATACTCGGCATCAAACGTCGTCGCGGCGTCGTCGCGTTGCACCAAGCGCACGCGATACGCATCGCCGCGAGCAGGCACGTCGGGAAACAGCCCGGCCAAGCGATCGAAATCCTCGGCGTCGAGCATACCGGCGGCAGAGCGGCCCAAGCCCAGATAGCCCCGTCCTGTCCAATAGGCAATGTTGTGGGCACACTCATGTCCGTCGAGCGCGTAGCTTGCCGATGTGTCCGAGGCTGCGCGGGTGGTAGCCGGCCGCACCCAGGCACTCACGCGCCGCGTCCATGCACGCAGCCTGAAAATCCTCGTCGGGCTCGAGCGACTCGTCGCGACACGCCATGTGGTAGAGCGGCGTGCCCTCCTCGAGCGTGAGCGGGTACACCGACACATGATGCGGCGCCGCCGCCAGCACGCCATCGAGCGTGCGTTGCCAGCTTACGGCGGTCTGCCCGGGAAGTCCGCACATCAGGTCGCAGGACACATCGAGCCCAGCGTCCTTAACCGTCGTGATGGCAGCGAGCGCCCGATCGGCATCGTGAATGCGGCCGATGGCGGTAAGTTCGGCGTTATCGAGCGTTTGCACGCCCAGAGAGACGCGTGTGACACCAACCTTGGCAAGCGCAGCGGTAAGCTCGGCGGTCAGCGACTCAGGATTGGCTTCGCAGGTAAACTCAACGGGCTTGCACCACGCAGAGATACGCCGGGCGAGTTCTACCAGACGCTCCCCCGCCAGCGACGGCGTGCCGCCGCCAACATAGACGGTACGGATCTGCGCAAGCGCCCCGACGTCTCCAAAGGCATCAAGGCGCGCATAAAGCTGCTCAAAATAGGCATCGAGCGCAGCGCTCAGGTCGCACGGAGCAAAACTGCGCGAGTCAAAGTCGCAGTACCGGCACTTTTGGGCGCAAAACGGCACGTGCACGTACAGCGCGGTAACGGCCACCCTTAGGCCTCCAGCGGATGCGCGGGCACCGACTCGCCGGCGGCAAGTGCGGCCTCGCAGGCCACCACATCGCGCTCGATATCATCGACCAATGCCATGAACTCCTCGTACGTGGAGCAGCGCACCACCTGGGCGCAGCATGGGGCATGCCCTTTAAATACCAACTCGCGTACGTACGGGCACGCGACATGAGCGGCAACAGCTCGTGCGTGAGCGTCAGGTGCTCGCGCAGGGCGCCCAGTCGCTCGACCGAGCTACGCACCGGCACCGGCGTGCCATCGAGCGCAAGGGCGTGAGCATCGCCGAACACCCAGGGGTTGCCATAGATACCGCGCGCGATGAACACCGCGCTGGCACCCGAGCTTTGCAGATGCTCCGCCGCGTCCTCGGCCGAGAACACGTCGCCCGAACCGATAACGGGAATCTCGACGGCGTCGGCCACCTCATCGACGACCGACCAATCGGCCTGGCCCGTATAGAGCTGCGTGGCACAGCGGTCGAGGAGCTGCCCCTGCCCCCTCGAGTATCTGGGAAAACGTCGCGGCATTGCGGTCTTCGGCGTAAAATCCCTTGCGAATCTTTACGGTCACGGGCACATGCGCCGCGCCCACCGCAGCCTCGACGATCTGCTCGGCCAGATCGGGCGTACGCATAAGCGCCGAGCCCTCGCCCTTGGTGACGACCTTGCGAGCGGGGCATGCCATATTGATATCGATCAGCGTCAGGCGATCGCCCACACGCTCCTCGACGGCGGCGACAGCGCTCTCAAACTGATCGGGCTTAGAGCCAAAGAGCTGCACGCAGATCTGCTGTTCCTCATCGGCCGGCAGCACCAGGCGCCACGTCTTGTTGCTGGCATAGGCA
>USNA01000250.1 GCA_900555955.1 uncultured Collinsella sp.
TGACGATCCTGCTATCACGTGAGAGCGAGATAGACGGTAGCCATACCAGAGGTCGAGGGGATCAGGAAGGACAGGCCGAAGTAGACCAGGAAGCTCATGGGAGCGAAGATCACGCCGGACAGGCCAGCCAGAGCATTGGCGGCAGCGTCGAGGACGTAGACGTCGAGGCCGGTGTTAGCCATGAGGACGGAGATACCACGGGCGAGGGCGATGACGAGAACAACGGACATCATGTCGGCAGCGCCGGTGATGAAGGTGTTAACGATCTGCTTCTCGGACAGGCCACCGATGATACCGATCAGGACGGCCATGAGGAAGAACCAGGTGGAAGCCTCGTCGAAGTACCACTGGCCAATGGGCAGGCCGGTGATCAGGGCAGACCAGCCCTGGACGACGGCGTTACCATCGGCGTCGTAGACAGCGCCAGCGTCGAAGAAGTTGGCGACGCCCTCGTTGAGATCGGCTAGCGGAATGAAGCCGACGATCATGACGACGAAGGTGAAGGCGAAGGCGATCAGAACACCCTTCTGACGACCGGTGAGCTTGACCTCCTTGTGGACCTCGGAAGCAGCCTTGCCGTGAGCCTCTTCGGCGTCCTTGAGCTCCTGCATCGACAGGATGGTGGAACCCTTGTCAGCCTTGACCTTCTTGGCATAGTTCATCACGAAAACGATGGACATAGCGGTAGTGACAATCCACAGGACGGCACCGAGGCCGATGATGATGGACTGGTTGACCTCAATGCCAACGCCGGTCAGAGCGTCGACGGCAGCGCCGACGGCGAACGGGTTAACCGTGGAGCCCAGGCAGCCGCAGCCAGCGCCGAGCAGGACGGTAGCGGCGCCGACCATGGGGTCGAAGCCAGCGGCCATCATGGTAGCGGCGAGCAGGGCGTAGAAGGGAACGGTCTCCTCGCACATACCATAGGTGGTACCACCGAGGGAGAAGATGAGCATAAGGACAGGAACGAGCATGATCTCGTTGCCCTTAAGCTTCTGCACCAGAACGGCGATGCCGTTGTCCAGAGCGCCGGTCTCGGTCATCATACCGAGGAAGCCGCCCAGGATCATAACGAAGAGGCAGACGGGCAGAGCGTCAGCGAAGCCCAGGATCGGGGCGGTGCAGAAATCGCTCAGGCGGGCTGCAGTAACCGCGCCGCCGGACGTGCCGGAGACGATAACGGTAATCACTGCAACAATTGCCAGCAGAGCTAGAAGAATGGTGAACGATGAAGGCATACCGCGCTTTTTCTTAGCGGTCTCAGTCATGGTTCTCATCCCCCCTTCATAAATCATTTAACTTTCTCGCGCTAAGCGGATCTTCCGTGCCGTGCCCACCGCCCGACGCGAGATATTTACCAGACAAAGCCGCTCGGGGTGTGCAGCAAGACACCCCGAGCGAGATGCTAGATGCTCTTACTTGAGCGTGGCGTACATGACAGCCTTGATGGTGTGCATGCGGTTCTCGGCCTCGTCGAAAACCTTGGAAGCGGGGCTCTCGAAGACCTCGTCGGTGACCTCCTGCTCGGTGATGCCGAACTGCTCGCACTTCTCGGCGCCAATCGTGGTGTTGGTGTCGTGGAAGCTGGGCAGGCAGTGCAGGAAGATGGCACCCGGGTTGGCCATAGCCATGACCTCGGAGGTAACACGATACGGGGTAAGCTGAGCGATGCGCTCGGCCCAGACCTCGTCGGGCTCGCCCATGGAGACCCACACGTCGGTGTAGATAACGTCGGCACCGGTGACGCCGTCCTTGACGTCGGTGGTCAGCTTGATGGTGCAGCCGTTGGCCTCGGCGATGGGCTTGCAGGCCTCGATGACGTCGTCAGCGGGCATGCACTCCTCGGGGCCGCAGGCCACAAAGTTCATACCGAGCTTGGAGCAGACGACCATGAGGGAGCGAGCAACGTTGTTCTTGCAGTCGCCCATGAAGACGAGAGTCTTGCCCTTGATGTCGTAGTTGAAGTTCTCCTGGACGGTCAGGATGTCGGCGAGCATCTGGGTGGGATGCCACTCGGTGGTCAGGCCGTTCCAGACAGGCACGCCGGACTTAGCAGCGAGCTCCTCGACGTCGTCCTGGGCAAAGCCACGGAACTCGATGCCGTCATACATGCGGCCGAGAACGCGGGCGGTGTCCTCGATGGACTCCTTCTTGCCCATCTGCGACGAACCGGGATCGAGGTAGGTGACGCCCATGCCCAGATCCATGCCGCCGACCTCGAAGGCGCAGCGGGTACGAGTGGAGGTCTTCTGGAAGAGCAGAACGATGTTCTTGCCCTCGAGATAGCGGTGCGGAACGCCAGCGCGCTTCATATCCTTGAAGTTCTTGGATAGCTTGAGCAGGTACTCGATCTCCTCGGTGGTGAGGTCGAGAAGCTTGAGGAAGCTACGGCCGGAGAGGTTAACACCCATGGTTCGATTCCTTTCGAAGAAATGAATTACGTAAGTATTAGTGTTGCCCGTTTAACGGGCGAAGCCGGTGCGGTTGTAGGGGGACCGCACCGGAAACGGAAAGACTTAGAGGTCCTCGCGCCAGAAGGGCATGCTCATGCAGCGCGGGCCGCCGCGGCC
>USNA01000251.1 GCA_900555955.1 uncultured Collinsella sp.
ACCAGGGCGGAGGCCGGCGTGGACTTGCAGACCGGTGAGCTCGGCCGCGTCAATGCAGGTGGCGGCGGCACCATCGCCTACATCATGGCCAAGTACGGCATGAATGTCATCGACTCCGGCGTTGCCGTCCTGTCCATGCACGCCCTGTGGGAGGTCGCCAACAAGGCCGACATC
Source organism: uncultured Collinsella sp. (assembly GCA_900555955.1). Lineage (GTDB taxonomy): Bacteria > Actinomycetota > Coriobacteriia > Coriobacteriales > Coriobacteriaceae > Collinsella. The sequence goes on from USNA01000251.1 coordinate 175, forward strand.
TACGAGGCCTACCGCGGCTACAAGGCCTTCCTCGAGCGCGCCTAACCAACCCTCGTAAAACGAGCCCAACCAGCCCTTTATAACTTGCGGTGAAATAGTTCCCAGACATGCCTTTTAACAGGCAAAACAGGAATTATTCCACCGCAACTTCCTTTTTTGGCAGAGGAGAGTCCATGCTGCAGGTCATCATTTCGCCCGCCAAGCAGACGCGCGCGGCCCAAGATGCTTTTGAAGTCCTGGGCATTCCACCCTTTGTGCGCGAGACGGCTCGCCTCCACCGCGCACTGCTAGATATCGAGCGGAATGAAGGCAGCGGCGGCCTGCAGGCGCTATGGAATGTGAGTGACAAACTGCTGGGGTCTTGCCTCAACACCCTGCATGAGTTCGGGCCCATCCTGAAAAACGGCGATCTCGACAATCCCGCCCTCGCCCGTCACCTCTCCCCTGCCGTCATGTCCTATCACGGCATTCAATACCAGAGCATGGCGCCCGAGGTGATGGATGCCGCACAGCTCGACTGGCTGCAAGACCATCTCTGGGTCCTCTCCGGATTGTACGGATGCGTGCGGCCTTTCCATGGCGTTGAGCCCTATCGGCTGGAGATGGGCGCGAAGCTTGCCGTCGACGATGCCCGAGACCTCTACGCGTTTTGGAGCGACAAGCTCGCGCGGGCTATAGCCCCGGCAGGCTCAAACACCACGATCGTCAACCTCGCCAGCGTAGAGTATGCCAAAGCCGTTCTGCCCCACCTCGCGGGCGACGCCACAGCCGTCACGTGCCTCTTTGGCGAGGGTATCCGCAACGGGAAGCCCATCCAGCGCTCGACCGCCAGCAAAAAGGCGCGCGGCTCCATGGTGCGGTGGATGGCAGAAAACAAACTCGAGGATGTAAGCGGGCTCACCGCGTTCGACGTTGGTTATCGCCACTTTCCCGAGCTTTCAAATAAAAACACTTTGGTCTTCCTGAACGAACAGGCCTTATAGGACCACCGCTACTTTTGAATGTGCTGTCTAGGCACGGCGTCTATTCCGCCAAGCCGTCGGCTTTGGCAATTTCATTTGTCGAGCCGTCCTGATAGGTAATCTTGACATGCTCCACCTCGGACACCTTGACGCCCGACGGGGGCTCCAGGCGCCATTCCGTCAGGGCGATATCCATGGTCGTGGGCACATCTCCTTGATCTTTGAGCTTCACCGTCAGTGTTTTGAGCGTCGCATCATACGTCACGCGTTCGATTTCCTCACCAGGAATGGACCCACCGCTCAACTGCAATTGCACAAACTCGTCGCACGGATACCAATAGTCGCCCGGCGCGGCCACGGTATTGCCGCCCGCGACCTTCACCGTCATAATCGGCAAGCTATCGTCCGCCTCAAACGTCCAGGTAGCTCCCCCACGCCCGCCAAACATCCAGATACAGCAGGCAATCACCATCACGACAAGGATCGCAAAACCAATTGCGACCAGTCCATGATGGGCACGGCTCTCCTCGGCCGATACATCCCATTGCGTCTCTCGATATAGATGCTTGTCTTCCATGTTCGCCTCCCCACGGGCATGCTCACCGCGTCAATCGTACCCATTCGAGCTATACTTGAGCCCACCACATAAACGGGGAGCTTGCAGGACAAGACGGCAGGCTGAGACTGGGCGCGCCTGCCCTGACCCGCAAACCTGATATGGGTAATGCCAACGAAGGGAGCCGTGCCAATGAGCACACAGACCGAGCCCAAGCTCGTCACGCAAATCGACTTCGCCCGCGCCGGACAGATCACGCCGCAGATGAAGGAAGTCGCCGAGCGCGAGCATCGCGACCCCGAGTACATCCGCGAGCGCGTGGCCGACGGCCGCATCGCCATTCCCGCCAACATCGTGCACATCAAAAAGGGCATGCGCGCCTTTGGTGTCGGCGAGGGCCTGTCCACCAAGGTCAACGTCAACCTGGGCATCTCGGGCGACAAGGCCGATGCCGCCGAGGAATGGAAGAAGGTCAAGATTGCCGAGGACTTTGGCGCCGACGCCATCATGGACCTCTCCAACTCGGGCAAGACGCGCCAGTTCCGCCAGCAGCTCATCGACGAGACCCCGCTCATGGTGGGCACTGTCCCCATGTACGACGCCATCGGCTACACCGAAAAACCCCTGGGTAAACTTTACAAATCGCCGAGCGATGTGCACGCCTCGTCGACATGGAAAAGCCGCTGGTCAAGCTTACCAAGGACGACCTGTTCGAGGTCGTGCGCGCGCACGCCGAGGACGGCGTAGACTTTATGACCATCCACTGCGGTATCAACAAATCGGTCACCAAGACCTTTAAGGAGACCGGCCGCCTCATGAACATCGTGAGCCGCGGCGGCCCGCCGCCGGCTTGCCGGGTCGCGAGGACAGGCGCTT
>USNA01000252.1 GCA_900555955.1 uncultured Collinsella sp.
GCGCCCTCCACCGATGCGTGGGCCCTAGCTGGCTCGCCATGATGATCGCCCTCACGCGCTCGGCGGGCGCCCCGTCAAAGCTGACTGCCATGGGGTAGTTGCGATAGCGCAGGCCAAACTGCTCAAGTCCCGAGAGGGTGTAGAGCGGAGCGCCGGCGAGGCCCGTCTTTTTGCGCAGCTCGGTGGTGCCAAGGCCGATGGCGGCATCGATGCCGACCGAAAGCGTCTGGTCGTAGTAATCAACGGCAGGGCTCCACGAGCGAATGCGCCCGATGTCCTGACGCTGCAGCTCGCAGGTGAGCAGCGCGCCAAAATCCTTGCCGGAGAAATCGTCGATGCCGAGGGTCTGGGCAAAATCATTGCCGGAGCCTACGGGCAGGACGGCAAGCGCTGGTCGATCCGCCTCTTCTTGCGCCATCAAGCCATTGACGACCTCGTGAATTACGCCGTCGCCGCCAAGGGCGATAACGGTGCGATAGCCCTCGACCTGTGCGGCAAGCACCTTGGCGTGCCCCGCGCGTTCGGTCAGCACCAAGTCAAACTGGGATGCGCGCGCGGTCATGTCCAAAAAGCGCTGCAGGCGCTCAGCGACCTCGCGCGCCGCACCCGACTGGGCGGCAGGGTTGGCGATGATGAGCGTGCGACCAAAATTAGTTGCGTGCATGGGGCGACTCCTGGCGTATGACGTGACGGTGCGGTCGCGCTCAGGTCGAATTGCCCCCGATTGTGGCTGCACGGCGAATACTAACGTCTACTCTATCAGGTCGTTGTGGCGCTCGATAGCATCCGTTTGACTTGCGTTGTGGCCCTGGAGAGCTGCCGCTACCGTACCGCCTTCATCCACAATAAGCGAACGGCGTTTAGGCGAGACAATGCGCTGCGCGGGATATACGCCGCGGTGGCCGCCGACGAGATAGCTGATAAACGCCACGATCACGAAGAAGCCGGCTGCCGTGCCGCGGAAAAGGGCGATGGCCATCATGCAGGTGGTGATGGGCACGTTGAGGCCGGCGCAGAACACGCCGAGCATGCCGAGAGCCGCCAGAAAGCTGGGGTCGATTCCGACGAGGCAACCGATCCAGCCGCCGAGCGCCGCGCCGATGCCAAACAGGGGTGTGACCTCGCCGCCTTGGAAGCCGGCGCCCAGAGTGAGCGCCGTCACCACGAGCTTGATGACTGCGTCGGCAAGGGTCGTGGTACCGGCGAACCCGGCGCCCGAGAGCCAGGTGGCAAGGCCGGCATAGTCCCAGGCGTCGAGAAGGGCATAGGCGGCCAAAACCACGAGCGCGCCCACGAGTGCGCGAGTAAGGTAGTTGGTGATAAAGCGACCGTACAGGCTCTTGACGGTTCGAACCGACCAGGCAAAGAGGCGTGCCGTCAAACCGAAGATAATGGCGCTGATAACAACGATGACAACCGTCCGTGGTGTCATGTTGGGAACGCTGGTGATGACATTCGCCTCGTACTCGGTTCCCAAGGCAAGCGACGTAAAGTAGCCGGTAAACGAGGCGACCAGGCAGTAGATGCCCGCGGTGTAGTCGATCTTGCCGATAAAGCACATCTCCATGCCAAAGAAAGCTCCGGCAAGGGGCGAACCGAATACGGCGCCAAAGGCCGACGAGATGCCGGCGAGCATGAGGTCGTGGTGGTCATGCTTTTCGAGGTGGGCGAGGCTCGAGATGTTGCTGGCGATAGTGCCGCCAATCTGCACCGCGGCTCCCTCGCGACCGGCCGACCCGCCCGTTAGGTGCGTGAGCGTGGAGCAGACGAAGGTGAGGACGGCCATGCGCATATGGATGAGGCGTGTGCCCAGGGCGGAGTCAATGACCAGGTTGTTGCCACGCTTGGCGGCGAGACCGTGGTTTTTGTACACCCATGTGGTGGCAACGCCCACAACGGGAAGCAGCGCGTAAATCCACGCATGGTGCTCACGATAATCGGTCGCGATATTCAGCGAGGCCAAAAACGCCCAAGCGGCAACGCCCATGGCGAGAGAGACGATGACGACAAGTATGAGCAACTTGGCGCTCGCGAATAGGTTGCGGACGTTGCGGCGCGTGTCGACAGCCAAGAGATGCTCGGAGCGGGTGAGCTGATGCCTGCCTGCCATGATGACGTCGTTCAGGGAGAAAAAACCGCCATCGTCGAGCGGCTGGGGATGATCCTGCGCTTCGTTTGCGCTTTCGGGTTTGTCGTTATGAGCCATACGTTCCTCTTTTAGGTTGCAACGCAAGCATTATAAAACGTGGTAAACGCGACGAGCCGGTGGGTTGGTTTCCATTCTGTTTCGCGGCCTGCAACCGACAGGTGTATTTGCGGGTGCAGGCCGAGTCGCGGTCGTGCATCGGGGGATTATACTGAGACAAGCATAAAGAATCGGCGCCCCTGTTGTGCGCCGTGGCATTAAGAGGTGCATATGGCAGAGAAACTCATTCCGCTGGAGGACGCGCAGTCGATTGTTTTGTCGCACGTTGCTCCGACCGATCTCGTCGAGATTCCCGTGTGGCAGGCCGCCGGGCGTCCCCGATCTCGTA
>USNA01000253.1 GCA_900555955.1 uncultured Collinsella sp.
GGTGGCCATGCCTGCCATGCCGCAGGAGTAGGTTTACTCGCTTATCACCATCATGTACCTGCGCTTTTACCGTACGCAGATGAGCGCGACGGCAAGTGTTGCGCTGCGGGTATAATGGACAGCATTCAAACGGTGGGCATCGAGGTGCCCGCAGGAGAGGAATGATCATGGGAAAGACTTTCAGCTTTGTCTCCGGTGCGCTCTTTGGTGCTGCCTGGCCCCGCGCTCGGGTGCCGAGACCCGCGCCATGGCTGCCGATATCGCCAACGATGCCTGGGACAACATGCGTGACACCTACGAGCACAGTGCCGAGGAGGCTCGTGCCGCGGTCAGCGACTTTGGTCCGATGGTCGATGCCAAGACCGATGACCTGCGCGCCAAGGTCGACCTGGCCCGCGAGCGCATGGATCAGCTTCGCGAGCAGCTCAACGACGCCATCTCGGGCGGCAACGTGACGCCCGCTGCCGACGTCGTGGTCGAGAACGTCACCGAGGCCGGCACTGAGGCCACGGAGCCCTCGACCGAGGCATAATGCGCGCAGGGGATTTTGTCGGCGTCAAGGTTTACCGTAAGCCTGCCGAAGACAAGCGCACCAAAAAGGACGGCACGCCGCGCAGCCCCAAAAAGCTCGGCAAGATTCACTTTCCCGTCTTTACCCCGGGCGGCACGCGCGTGGTGGGCTTTATGGTCCGCCAGTCCGATATCGCAGGCATGATCGAGCGCCCCGACCGCTTTGTGGCGCTCGATGCCATCGGCGTCTATGAGGGTGCCGTCGCGGTCGACGACGTCAAGGGCACCTACGATGCCGCCGCGGCCAAGCGCCTCGATATCAACCTGGACGATTGCATCATCTGGGTTGGCATGGACGTGCGCACGGAATCGGGCGATGTCGTGGGCTACTGCTCGGACGTTGAGTTCAAGCCGCGCTCGGGCATTGTACAGACGTTCTATGTGACCGCCGGTGCCGCTTCGAGCGTGCTGGTGGGCGACACGCAGGTGCCGCCGACGATGCTGCGCGGCTACGAGAACGGCGCGATGATTGTCTCGGACGAGGTCAAGACGCTCGGGTATTCGGGCGGCGCGGCCGCCAAGGCTGCCGAGGCCAGCGTCGTGGTGGGCGATAAGGTCAAGAAGGGCGCCAAGGTGCTCGATGACAAGGGATCGGTCGCCGTGGACAAGGGCAGCCGCGCACTGGGCAAACAGCTCGGCAAGACGCGCGGTATGTTCAAGGCCTTTAAGGACGAATATCAAAAGGCGAGCGGGGGCTCGTCAAAAGCTAGCAAATAGCGACGTACCAAATGATGGGAGGCGAGCCGGAGACATGTTGCTCCGGCTCGCTGTGTTTATGGGGGAGGGCATATGCGCCAAAAAGGATCTAACTTAAACGGGCCCTCGGGTGCGCGTCCGACGGCGCGCCGCGACCTGGGGCAGCTGCCCAGCGGTCAGCGTCGACGTCGCCGTAAGCCCGGCGCGATGTACCTCAACCATAGCCGTGGGTTTAGCGATCGCAGCGCGCGCATCGGCAACGGGCGCTCGCCGCGCCGACCGTCCCGCCTGCCCTATGCGCTTATCGCCGTGGGTTGCGCGCTCGTGCTGTTTATCGCTGCCGTCGTGGGCTACGTCAACCGCAGCGTGGACGTGGAGCTCAATGGGCAAAAGACCTCGGTGCGCGTGGGCTCTACGTTGCAGAATCTTATCGACGATCAAAGCCTGACCGAAACGTACGACGCCGGCGATCTGCTGGCCGTCGACGATAGCGTGCTCAAGCGCCATGGCGGCGAAAAGCTGTCGGTGAAGGTCGACGGCAAGCGCGTGAAGCAAGGCAAATGGGATAGCCGCGAGCTTACGGGTGGCGAGAAGGTGACGGTCAAGGACGGCCGCAACGCGTACGAAAAGCACGAGGTCCAGGCCACGACTATCGAGCCAAAGCTTAAGGTCGAGGGCACGGGTGCCATTGAGTATGTCAAAACCTGGGGCGTTCAGGGCCGTTCCGAGGTATGGGTCGGCGAGCAGTCGGGCAAGACGCAGGACCGCGGCGAGGTCGTGCCCGCCACCGACTGCGTAGTCGAGTGCGCAAGCGTAGCGCCCAAGGGCAACGAAAAGTACGTGGCCCTGACATTTGACGAGGGTCCGAGCGGCGCGACCAAGCAGATCTTGCAGGTGCTCAAGGAAAAGGGCGTCACGGCGACGTTCTTCCTTTCGGGCGATGCCGCGGAAGCCTCGCCCGCTACCGCCAAAGCGATTGCCGATGCCGGGTGCGAGATCGGTTCCAACAGCTACAGCGATGATTCGCTCAAGGGCGAGGATCGCGAGACGGTACGCAAACAGATCACGAAGGGCACCGAGGCGATTAAGTCGGCGACCGGCGTCGAGACGATGTTGCTGCGCGCCCCCTACGCCGCGTTTGACGAGCAAAACTGGATCGACTCGATGGACCTGGTATCCGCCGTGGTTTCGTGGAATATCGATTCGGGCGACTGGCTGGGCGAAGGCCGCCTGCGGTTGGCTACTCT
>USNA01000254.1 GCA_900555955.1 uncultured Collinsella sp.
AACCCACACCCCCGGCGGCCGCCTGCCCGTGGGCGCCTCCCTCGACGACCTCGGCAAGGGCCTTCGCTCCCAGGTCGGCACCATGTTCGGCACCAAGGCCAAGGGCGCTCGTTACCTCGAGCTCGCTCAGGGCTACGTCACCCGCATGGCTCTCAACGACAAGAACGAGATCATCGCGTTCGAGTTCCTGAACCTCGGCAAGTTCACCGACGCCGTCAAGGCCGGCAAGACCCCCGAGGAGGCCATCGCTGGCGCTATGGGCCACTATGGTCAGTGGGAGAACGCTGCCAAGTACATCGATCCGCGCACCGACGAGGAGACTCACTCCGTCGCCAGCGTGTTCCCGGTTCACGAGTAGAAAGGGAGGGAAATAACTATGACTGTTACGTTCGAAGGTTACGAGCGCCGCGCTGACAAGATCAACAAGTGCCTCGCCGACAACGGCATCGCCTCCCTCGAGGAAGCTCTGCAGATCTGCACCGACAAGGGCTTCAACCCGCGTGAGATCGTCAACAACACCCAGTCCATCGCCTTCCAGAACGCCGAGTGGGCCTACACCCTCGGCTGCGCTCTCGCTGTCAAGCGTGGCGCCAAGTCCGCTTCTGAGGCTGCTGCCATCATCGGCGAGGGCATCCAGGCCTTCACCGTTCCCGGCTCCGTCGCCGAGGACCGCAAGGTCGGTCTGGGCCACGGCAACCTGGGCGCCATGCTGCTCTCCGACGACACCGAGTGCTTCGCCTTCCTGGCTGGCCACGAGTCCTTCGCTGCCGCTGAGGGCGCTATCGGCCTGGCTCTGAACGCCAACAAGGCTCGCAAGAAGCCGCTGCGCGTTATCCTCAACGGTCTGGGCAAGGACGCCGCTCAGATCATCGCCCGCATCAACGGCTTCACCTACGTGAAGACCCAGTTCGACTACTTCACGGGCGAGCTCAAGGTCGTCGAGACCATCCCCTACTCCGATGGTCCCCGCGCCGCCGTCAACTGCTACGGCGCCGACGACGTCCGCGAGGGCGTTGCCATCATGTGGCACGAGAACGTCGACATCTCGATCACCGGTAACTCCACCAACCCCACGCGCTTCCAGCACCCCGTCGCTGGCACCTACAAGAAGGAGCGCCTCGAGGCTGGCAAGAAGTACTTCTCCGTCGCTTCTGGTGGCGGCACCGGCCGTACCCTGCACCCGGACAACATGGGCGCCGGCCCTGCCTCTTACGGCATGACCGACACCATGGGCCGTATGCACTCCGACGCCCAGTTCGCCGGTTCTTCCTCCGTGCCTGCGCACGTCGACATGATGGGTCTCATCGGCATGGGCAACAACCCCATGGTCGGTGCCACCGTTGCCTGCGCTGTCGCCGTCGAGGAGGCCCTCAAGGCCTAATCGCGCCCGCGCGATGCTCATATAGTTGAGTTTTAGAGCCGCTACCCACCCGGGTAGCGGCTCTTTTTTGTTGCCATAAAACGTTCGAGATCCGATATATCAGTTCTGATGGAACATGAAGTGTGAGGAGAAGGAGCCGCCAAGTAGCTTCAACGTCCACGTGCCATATTTGCCCTTTGCCGATTTATCCCATCTTTGCGATGCCTTTGCCGATCACCCATGCGACAATGCGCGAACGAGAAAGGAATCCTATGGAATCAACTGATGTACTGGTAATCGGATCGGGCATCGCGGGCCTTTGCGCCGCCATAGAAGCAGCACGCGCGGGCGCGACCGTTGCCATCGCATGCGCCGGCAAGACCATGAGCGGATCGAGCTTCTTCCCGGGCACCTGGGGCCTCGGCCTTATTGGCCCCGTCGACAAAGACGACGAACAGGACCTCATCGACACCATCCAGACCGTCGGTGGCGGCGTTGCCGACCCCGAACTCGTCCAGACGTTCGTCCACGGCATTCCCCAAGCGATTGACTGGCTCGAACAGGATCTGGGCGTAGAACTCCAGCGCCCGCAAAGCGCCGAGAGCGCCCAACAAAAGCAATTTATCCCCTGCTTCGACCACAAGACGAGAATGTGGCGCGGCGCCAGCGCGAAGCCCCTTGAGGACGCGTGTGCGGCCCAGATCAAGTCTCTTGGCATTCGTCTGCTCCCACGACACGAGCTTATAGACCTTGTTGAAAGCACAACCGGAAAGATTACCGGCGCCGTGCTCTACAACCAAACAGACGAGCGCATCGTGACCTTTACAGCAAAGGCCACCGTCATCGCTGCGGGCGGCACGGGCGGTCTGTTCGAACGCAGCCTCACTTCGGCCGATGTACTCAGCTCCTCGCAGGCCATCGCGCTGGCGCACGGTGCATCGCTTACTAATATAGAGTTCATGCAGATGATGCCCGGTTTCATTGAACCTAAGCGCAACCTGGTCTTTAATGAAAAGACCTGGCGCTACGTCACGTTTGACCAACCGGTCGACATTGCCAACGAAAAGTTAGACGATCTGCTTGAGCAACGCTCAGGATATGGCCCCTTCACTTCGCGCTTAGCTTCCCGCGCCATCGATCTTGCTG
>USNA01000255.1 GCA_900555955.1 uncultured Collinsella sp.
GCACACCCCGGCGGCGTCGAATGCGGGCGTGAGGGGGGCGGCCTTCATCTCGGTGGTGCGCTCGTCGAGCATGCCCTCGATCAGCTGGCGCATCTCGTTGGCGCGCTTGCCCATCATGGGACGATCCTCGGGGGCGAGCTTGCCCATCATGCGCATCAGGCCGGTGATGCGGCCCTTGCGGCCGAGCAGCTCAACGCGCGCGGCCTCGAGCTTGGCGGCGTCGTCGGCACCTGCGACGAGCTCCTTGGCCTCTTCCTCGAGTTTGACCAGATCATCAATCAGACTCATGTCTTCCCTTTCGTCTCTCGCGCTCCCCGCTTGCCAAGGCGGCTGCCGCCGTCTGGCGTTGTGAAAACGCGGCCCGGTTCGGTAACAAAAAACCGCCCTCGGGCATGTGCATTGCCCAAGGACGGTTGAATTCCGCGGTACCACCTTGTTTGACCCGGCGGATGTCTGGCCCGCCGTGCCCACTCTGCGCCCCTTATCGCGAGGCTCACGGCTTCCCTACTGGGGACATCGCCGCCGCTGGCCGCGCGCCCGTTGAGGTTGCTGCTCGGGAGTGAACGCTTGGCCCTTGCCACCGCAGGAAGGCTTGCAGCCCATGGCCCTCCCTCTCTTGCCGGCGACGCGGCGGGCAAAACCCTCTCCGTCAACGCATTGGGCTATAGGATAACACATTCCGCGAGCATATCGCCGCGTTCCGTTTTGTTTGTGCTGGGTACAAGGTAGGTAGCTGTGCAAACTGGCCGTGCGCCCATCCGTGGCGCTCGGCTCGCGAGATCAAGGATATGGCATGGGAAAGAAGCACGATAAGAAGGCCGAGCCCGCAGTGGGCAAGACGCCCAAAGGCATGAAGGTCGATAAAGCCGTCAAAAAGCTCCGCAAACTCGAGGGCAAGCTGTGGACTCGCGAGTACCTGCTCAAGATTGCCGAGTTTGACGGCGCGACCATCGCCCCCGCTAACGGCGCCGCAGCGCGCGCCGATGCTATGGGCACCCTTGCCGGCGAACATCACAAGCTCCTGACCAGCAAAAAGTCCGTTGAGCTCGTGCGCTCTCTCGCGCGTGAGACGGTCGCCGACGGCAAGATCGACGACCCGCAGCTGCTCGACGAGATCCGTGTGCTCGGCCGCGATCAACGCGAGGCCAGCGCCATTCCCACCGAAGAAGCCGAGGCCTGGACCAGGCTCACCTGCGAGGCCGATGCCGTGTGGCACAAAGCCAAAGCAGCCAACGACTGGGCGAGCTTTGAACCCTATGTGGACAAGATCGTCTGCCAGCTCAAGCATCAGGCCGAGCTCATGGACCCCAAGCGCGACCCATACGATGTTTGGCTCGACCAGTACGAGCGCGGCCTTTCCGCCAAGAGCTTCGACGCGTTTTGCGACGAAGTCAAGGCCACGGTCGTGCCACTCGTGCACGCCATCGGCGAGCGCGGCCAGCAGCCCGCTGCCGACTTTCTGCATGCCCGCGTGCCCGAGGCCGCCCAGCGCGCCATGAGCTTCGACCTGATGAAGCTCGTCGGCCTGGACCTGGACGACACCACGCTTGCCTTTACCGAGCATCCGTTTAGCGAGGGCTTCTCGGTGGGCGACGCGCGCATCGCGACGCACATCTATGAGGACGACTGCATCTCCAACGTCTACAGCATCATCCACGAGGCCGGTCACACCATGTACGAGCTGGGCGTGAACCCCGCCTATGCGCGCACCTGTCTGGAGGGCGGCACCTCCATGGGCATCCACGAGAGCCAGAGCCGCTTTTTCGAGAACACCGTGGGTCGCAGTCGCGCCTTTATGGGACCGCTGCTCGAGGTACTGCGCCGTCACGCGCCCGAGGTTTACGGCAGCGTGGACGAAGGCACGCTCTACCGCGCCGTGAACATCGCGCAGCCGTCGCTGATCCGTACCGAGGCCGACGAGCTCACCTACCCGCTGCATATTATGGTGCGCTACCAGATTGAGCGCATGCTGTTTGCCGGCGAGGCCACAGCCAAGGACATCCCCGCGCTTTGGAATCGCTTTATGGACGAGTACCTGGGCATTCCCGTTCCCGACGACACGCGCGGCTGCCTGCAGGATACGCACTGGAGCGGCGGCTCGTTTGGCTACTTCCCCACGTATGCACTGGGCAGCGCCTACGATGCCATGTTTGTGCCGGCCATGTGCCGCGACGGCGTCGACCTCACCGGCGCCTGCGCGAGCGGCGATTTGGGACCCGTCCGCGCCTGGCTCGGCGAGCACATTTGGCAGTGGGGCCGCGCCAAGGACGCGCCGGAGCTCATCAAGGGCGCGTGCGGCATGGCGTTCGATGCCCGCTACTACTGCAGCTACCTGCAGGACAAGTTCACCACGCTGTACGAGCTGTAAAGCCCTACTAGCACGTTAACTCAAAGGGGCGCCGCAGGATCTATCCGCGGCGCCCCCTTTTCCACCTAAGCCAGAGACCCGGCACTTGGAGCCGTTTGCAGCGTCGAGCAGTTACGCGGTTTGGTAAAAC
>USNA01000256.1 GCA_900555955.1 uncultured Collinsella sp.
CCGAAACGCTGCGGTCCTACCGAACGGCGGACCTGTCGACGCTGCGGCTGCATCTGGCACATCATCTTGCCGTTCTGCTTCGGACGCGCGGGCATAAGCCCAGCGCGCCCTCGCATCACGGCAACCTGATGCACCAGCTGCACCCTCGCTGACTTTTCCAAAACATTGAGTCAGCCTCTCTAGGAGGTTTTAAACATGCCTAAACGTACCGACATCAAGCGCATCCTCGTCATTGGCTCGGGCCCCATCGTCATTGGCCAGGCCTGCGAGTTCGATTACTCCGGCGCCCAGGCCTGCAAGGTGCTCAAGGAGGATGGCTTTGAGGTCATCCTAGTCAACTCCAACCCGGCGACCATCATGACCGACCCGGGCTTGGCCGACCGCACCTATGTCGAGCCCATCACCGCCGAATTTATCGAGCGCGTGATCAAGAAGGAGCGCCCGGACGCGCTGTTGCCCACGCTGGGCGGCCAGACCGGTCTGAATGCCGCCGTCGAGCTGGCAAAGGACGGCACACTCGACAAGTACGGCGTCGAGATGATCGGCTGTGACCTTGCCGCCATCGAGCGCGGTGAGGACCGCAAGCTCTTTAACGAGGCCATGGCCGAGATCGGCCTGGAGGTCGCGCGCTCGGGCTATGCCTACAGCGTGGCTGACGCCGAGGCCATCGCCGAGCGTGTGGGCTATCCCTGCGTGCTGCGTCCGAGCTTTACCTTGGGCGGCGCCGGTGGTGGCATCGCGCATACTCACGAGGAACTCGTCTCCATCGTGAGCCAGGGCCTTGAACTCTCGCCCGCCCACGAGGTGCTGGTCGAGGAGTCCATCGAGGGTTGGAAAGAGTACGAGATGGAGGTCATGCGCGACCACGCCGGCAACGGCATCATCGTGTGCTCCATCGAGAACCTCGACCCCATGGGCGTGCATACCGGTGACTCCATCACCGTGGCGCCGGCGCAGACCCTCTCCGACCTTGAGTATCAGCGCATGCGTGTCGCCTCGCTCGCCATCCTGGAGAAGATCGGCGTCGAGACCGGCGGCTCCAACGTACAGTTTGCCGTGAACCCCCAGACCGGCCGTCTGATCGTCATCGAGATGAACCCGCGCGTGAGCCGTTCGTCCGCGCTGGCCTCCAAGGCCACGGGTTTCCCCATCGCCAAGGCCGCCGCTCGCCTGGCCGTGGGCTACACGCTCGACGAGATCGTCAACGACATTACCAAAGCTACGCCCGCCTGCTTTGAGCCCACGATCGACTACTGCGTGGTCAAGGTGCCGCGCTTTGCCTTCGAGAAGTTCAAGGGTACCGACCCCATGCTCACCACGCGCATGAAGGCCGTGGGCGAGATCATGGCGATTGGCCGCACCTTTGAGGAGGCCTTCGGCAAGGCCATGCGCTCACTGGAGGACGGTCACCAGGGCATCTGCGCCGGTGGCAAGGAAGGTGCCGATAAGCTGAGCGATGATGAGCTTGCTCAGGCCGTGGGCACCCCGACTGAGCACCGCATCTTTTTTGTGGTCGAGGCCCTGCGCCGTGGCTGGGATATCGCGCGCATCCACGCCATCTGCGGTATCGATCCGTGGTACCTCAACCGCATCAACGATATGGTGCGGGTCCAGGAGAGCATTCGCGGCCTGCGCGTGGAGGACATTGATGCCGACGCGATGCGCCTGCTCAAGCAGTATGGCACAAGCGATGCCGAGATTGCCGCGCTGACCGGCTCGGATGAGCGTTTTGTTCGCGCTTACCGTAAGGGTCTGGGCGTGGTTCCCAGCATGAAGACGGTCGACACCTGCGCCGCCGAGTTCTCGAGTGCGACGGAATACCACTACAAGACCTACGAGAACATTTACCGCACGAGCCCGGTCGCCAAGAAGTGCGTTGCCCCCGACGAGACCACGCCCGCGAACAAGCCCAAGGCGATGATTCTGGGTGCCGGCCCCAACCGTATCGGCCAGGGTATCGAGTTCGACTACTGCTGCGTGCATGCGAGCTATGCGCTGGCCGCCCGCGGTTTTGAGACCATCATGGTCAACTGCAATCCCGAGACCGTCTCGACCGACTACGACACGTCCGATCGTCTGTACTTTGAGCCGCTCACCTACGAGGACGTCATGGACGTTATCGATGTCGAGCGTCCCGACGGCGTCGTGGTGACGCTCGGCGGCCAGACCCCGCTTAAGCTGGCGCGCATGCTCGAGGAGAGCGGCGTGAACATTATGGGTACCAAGCCCGACGCCATCGATTTTGCCGAGGATCGCGAGCGTTTTGCCGCCCTGCTCGACAAGTTGGGCATTATGTACCCGCCGGCGGGCCAGGCAACCTCGTTTGAGGAGGCCGAGGCCGTTGCCGCACACATCGGCTACCCGCTGCTGGTGCGTCCGAGCTATGTGCTGGGCGGTCGCGGCATGATGATCGCCTACGATGCCGAGCATCTGCGCGATTACATGGCCGAGGCCGCGCGCATTAGCCCCGACTACCCGGTGT
>USNA01000257.1 GCA_900555955.1 uncultured Collinsella sp.
CTTCCTCAACGACAACGACGCCGACGGCCACGATGTCTCGTGGATCTACGACGTCGACTTCGAGCGCATCGCCGATACCCCAGGGCTTGTCGCCTTTGCCGGCGGCACGCGTGCACACGATATGCAGGTACGTCTGAAGTACGCCGGCATCGACTCCGCCATCATCTCGAATATCGAGCAAGCGATCGGCGCCGTGGCGGACGAGGAGGCTGGCGATACTTTCTACGCCGTCGCCAACTACACGGCCTTCCCGCCGCTGGTCAAGGAGCTCAACGAGCTTAAGAGCGCCGATGCAAGCTCGGTCGCCTCCCACGCCGTAACGCGCGCCGATGGTAGCGCTGTCCCCACCGATATTGCGCCGGTCGAGCTTTCGCGCCCGCTGCGCATCGTCTACCTGTATCCCGATGCCCTTAACCTCTACGGCGACGGCGGCAATGTTATCGCGCTCGAGCGCCGTTGCGCCTGGCGTGGCATTCCCGCGCGTGTGGACGAGGTCCGTATGGGCGAAACGCTTGATTTGACCGATGCCGATATCCTCATGATGGGTGGCGGCTCCGACCGCGACCAGCTAGCCGTGGCACACGAGCTGCTCGCCCAAAAAGACAAGGTCGCGGCCTATGTTGAGGATGGCGGCTCGCTGCTTGCCATCTGTGGCAGCTATCAGCTGCTCGGCCGTTCGTACTATATGGGTGAGAATCACCTCGAGGGCCTGGGCGTCATTGCCGCCGAAACCGTGCGCGGCTCCGACCGCCTGATCGGCAACGTCGCCGTCAAGACCGACCTGGCACCCGAGCCCTTTGTGGGATTCGAGAACCACGGTGGCCGCACGCTTTTGGACGCCGAGGCCACGCCGCTCGGAACGTCCATCGTCACGGGCACCGGTAACAACGACGACGACGGCTTTGAGGGTCTGATCTACAAGGGCGTCATCGGCACGTACCTACACGGACCGGCACTGCCCAAGAACCCCGAACTCGCCGACTGGCTCATCACCCACGCTCTCGAGCGCCGTGGCGATGCACAGGCCACCGCTCTGCTGCCGCTCAAGCCCCTCGACGACGCTTACGAGCACGCCGCCCACGACGCCGCGATGAAGCTCCTCCCCTAACGCCCCGCCACCACAAAGGGGACAGGCACCTTTGTGGTGGTTTTGACCTGCCACGGCAGTTTGTCTCGATCTGTAACATTTAGACCGATAAAAGTCGTCTTACTGTTACAGAATGAGATGTTCGTCCCGACGCCCGCCGTCTGTCTCGATCTGTAACAGATAGAGCCGATTTGCCCGCCCAGATGTTACAGATTGAGATATTTGAAAATCGGAATAGAAACCCACTCCTGTGTGGTGGTTTTTCAATCTGCCAACGATATGTGAACGGATAGAAAAGTCTGCTATACTCTTTCCCGCTGTCCCCATCGTCTAGCGGCCAAGGACGCCACCCTTTCAAGGTGGATATCGCGGGTTCGAATCCCGCTGGGGGCACCAACTTTAAAATGTTCGAACCCGCCGGATGTAAGGTCCGACGGGTTCGTTCTTTTGCCGTTATAAGACGAAAAGTACTCAACGCCCCTGCGCTAGATGAACAGCTCGCATTCTTTTCGCTCAGAGCAGGCTTTGCTCAACATCTTGGTAGCCGCAGAGAGCATGACGCGATTTACCGCGCGAGCGCCCCGCGGACATACGGCGACACAGCGCATGCAAGAGATACAGGCCTTTTTGTCCACCCACTTGGGATCGTCTTTATCGATAGCGCCAACGGGACACACTGCGGCGCAGGCCCCGCAGGCGGTGCACTCCTTTGTGGCCTTAGGCACCATACCGGTGCCCCCGGCCTTCTTATAGGGACGATTGCCCGGAATAGCCGGCTCAGAAGCATCTCCCGCAGATATCTTTTGCTGAATCTGATCCGCAAACCCAGCGAGCTGCACCGCGTCCTGTGCATCAGGCCGACCGGCGGCAAACTGGCGAACAATAGAATGCTCGGCGATGGCAGAAACCGCCGCGATCACCCGAAAGCCCGCATCTTTCGCTGCATCCTCAAGCTCGACCAGCGTGTCCTCATACGCGCGATTTCCGTAAACGCAAACCAGAACCGCCTGCGCACCGTTTCCCCGCATCATGCCCAAGCGCTCCGCGGCCACAGCCGGGACTCGCCCGCCATACGAGGGCACCGCGATCACGGCCACATCCTCTTTTGTCATCGCAATCGCGCGAAAGCCAAGCCCGCTATCGGTCAAATCTACAGCAACGGTTTCCCCTTCTAACGCATTGGCAATGTAGCTAGATACCTTTTCCGTTCCGCCGGTCGGGCTAAACATGATATCGAATACCTTCATCGGATATCCTCCCCTTTACGAACAAACGCCCGAAACGTCCGCATGCCAAAACAGGTTACAACTTTTAAGATGCCCCGCGTGAAACGCCTGCTCGGCTGCAAGTTCAGAACAGGTCCGAGCGACATAAAGAGAAGGGGCCTC
>USNA01000258.1 GCA_900555955.1 uncultured Collinsella sp.
GCGAGAACGCGTGGGGTGGCTCTCGGCGCGGGGGCCAGCCCGCCGATGTGGTTCTTGGCAGCCGGAATGGTCGCCGTCACACGTCCCATACCCCACAGGCGCAGGACCTCCTCGATCAGGTCGAGCTCACGCGGCAGGTCGGGACGGAAGCTCGGCGGGGTGACCATAAAGTCCTCGCCGTCGCGCTCGACGGTGCAGCCTAGGCGGGTGAGCGAACGCTCGATAAACTCGGGCTCGATGTCGGCACCGCAAATGGCGTGCACGCGGGCCAGGCGCAGCTTGATGCTGTCGATGGTCTTGGGCGCGGGGAACACGTCGACGTAGCCGGGAGCGACCTCGCCGCCGGCGATCTCCTCGATCAGCGCGCAGGTAACGTTGGCGACATCCACGCAGCCGGTCTCATCGACCTGGCGCTCAAAACGGATGGAGGCATCGGAGATCAGCGACAGATCGCGGCTGGTGTGCGAGGTGCGACCGGCGTTGAAGCAGGCACTCTCGACCATCACGTCGACGGTGTCATCCTCGATCTCGGAATCCATGCCGCCCATAACGCCGGCCAGCGCCACGGGACGCTCGCCGTCGGTGATGAGGCCCATGCCGGCGTCGAGCGTGCGCTCCTCGCCGTCGAGGGTCGTGAACTTCTCGTCCTGTTGGGCGGCGCGAACCACCACGCGGCGATGGCCATCGCGTTCGGCAAAGGTGTCCAGGTCAAAGGCATGCAGCGGCTGACCGGTGAGCATCATCACATAGTTGGTGATGTCGACGATGTTGTTGTGCGGACGCACGCCCAGGGCGTTGAGGCGCTTGACCATCCAGTCGGGCGAGGGGCCGACCTTCACGTTGCGCACGATGCGGGCGACATAGCGGTCGCACAGGCCCTCGTCGGCAATCTCGACCGAAAGCTCGTCGTCGGTCGCGCGGCCGGTCTCGGCCTTGATGGCGGGCAGCCCAACGTGGAAATCGCGGTCGAAAATGGCGCCGGTCTCGCGGGCCATGCCGATCATGGACAGGCAATCGGGACGGTTGGGCGTGATCTCGCAGTCGAGCACGGTGTCGCTCGAGCCCACGTACTCGGCAAACGGCATGCCGCAGGGCGTATCCTCGGGCAGGATCATGATGCCGGAGTGATCGCCGCCCAGGCCGAGCTCGCGCGCAGAGCAGTTCATGCCCATGGACACGACGCCGCGAAGCTTGCTCTTCTTGATCTTAACGTCGCCGGGAAGCACAGCGCCAATCATGGCCGTGACGATGTGGTCGCCGGCCTCAAAGTTCTGCGCGCCGCAGACGATCTGCAGCGGGGCGGGGTTGCCGTCGGCGTCGAGGTTCTTGTCGCCCACGTCGACCGAGCATACATACATATGGTCGCTATCGGGGTGCGGGGTCTTGGTAAGCACCTTGGCGGTCACCACGTGGTCGAAGGACTCGCCCACGGTGTCGATCGCCTCGACCTCAGTGCCGGTACGGATGTATTCGTCCGAAAGGGTCTTAGGATCCTCCGGAATATCGATCATGGTCTTGAGCCAGTCGTAAGAAACGCGCATGTAGCTCTCCTAGTTCTTAATCTCCGCAAAGGGAGGAATATCAAATGAAGACGTTCACCTTAGGGTTGTCCAGGTGCCCCAGGTTGGCGTGAAAGAGGAGCGATGCGTACTAAAGGTACGCGAGCGACGGTTTGAACGCCAAGATGGGGTGCCTGGGCAAGCCTAAAACTGGTTCAGGAAGCGCATATCGCCAGTCATCAGGGTTCGCAGGTCCGGCAGGTCGTAGCGCAGGGCCGCGACGCGCTCGGCGCCAATGCCAAAGGCGAAGCCGGTGTACTTCTCGGGGTCGATGCCGCAGTTGATCAGGACGTTGGGGTCGACCATGCCGCAGCCCAGGATCTCGATCCAGCCGCTGTGCTTGCAGAAGTTGCAGCCCTTGCCGCCGCACACGTGGCAGCTCACGTCCACCTCGCAGGAAGGCTCGGTGAAGGGGAAGAAGTGCGGGCGGTAGCGCGTCTTGCGGTCCTCGCCAAACATGCACTTAACAAAGTAGTCGAGCGTGCCCTTAAGATCGCCAAAGGTGATGCCCTCGTCGACGACCAGGCCCTCGATCTGGTTGAACTGCGGCAGGTGGCAGGCGTCGGCCGTGTCGGGACGGTAGACGGTGCCCGGGCAGATCATGTAGATGGGCGGCTTTTGCGACTCCATAGTGTGGATCTGCACGCCCGAGGTCTGGGTGCGCAGCAGCACGTCGGACTCGCCATGGGCGTGAGCCTCGGGGTGTGCGACGCTGCCAGGGTTGTTGTCGACCACGTAGAAGGTATCGCGGGCCGAGCGGCTCGGGTGATCCATGGGGGCGTTGAGCGCAGTGAAGTTGTAGTAGGAAGTATCGACCATGGGGCCGGACTCGACGGTGTAGCCGATGCCGCAGAAGATGTCCTCGGCCTCCTCGATGATCGCGCGCGTT
>USNA01000259.1 GCA_900555955.1 uncultured Collinsella sp.
GCTCTCCCATGCAGCCGAGCACGGCAAAGCGGCGCTTACCCGCCATCTCACCGAGCACGCGCAGCGCGGCTTCCATCGAGTCCGGGCTTGCGTTGTAGCAGTCCTGATAGATAGTAAAGCCGTTCTTCTCATAGCGCTGCTCACGCATGCCGACCGGACGATAAGCCGCAAGGCCTGCCGCCATATCGTCGCCGTCCAGACCGAGCAGCCAGCCGCAGGCAGCAGCCGCCAGTGCGTTGCCCACATTGTGGGTGCCCTGAGACGCGACCTCGACCGTCTTTCTACCCTCCGGCCAGATGAGCGTGAAGCGCAGCGTACCGTCGGTGCACGAGATATCCTCGGCGCGGAACTCACAGCCCGGGTTGTTCTGTCCAAACCACACGATGCGGCCGAACAGACGGTCTTTCTGCTCCCACAGGAGCGGCTCGTCGCCGTTTAACACCGCGATGCCGCCGCGTGCGGCCAATCCCTCGAGAATTTCCATCTTTGCACGGCAAATGCCCTCACGCGAGCCCAAAAACTCGATGTGAGAGGTGCCGATCATGGTGATGACCGCGATATTAGGCTGGCCGCAGGCCGCCATCGCCGCGATCTCACCAAAAGCTGACATGCCCATCTCAAAGACTGCGGCCTCGGTGTTTTCGTCCATGCACAGTGCGGTCAGCGGCATACCGATGGTATTATTCAGGTTGCCCTGGGTCTTGAGCGTGTCGTATCGCTCGGACAGTACCGACGCGATCATCTCCTTGGTAGTCGTCTTGCCCACCGAGCCGGTGACCGCGACAACCGGGCAGTCAAACTGTGCCCGATATCCGCCCGCGAGGTCGAGCAGACCCTGACGGGTATCCTCGACGTAAAGTGCGGGAATCGAATAGGTTTCGTCCTTGCGGTGGGTCAGAACTGCGGCGGCGCCGCGCTCGATGGCCTGACCAATAAAGTCATGTCCGTCGAACCGCTCGCCCTTGATCGCAACGAACAGGCTCCCCGGGCCTGCCTCGCGCGCGTCACGCACGACGCTTGTGATGACCGGGTCGGCCGTGGCTGTGCCGCCCGTCCAGGCCGCAGCCTCTGACAGGGTAAATTGCTGCATCTCTTTCTATGCCCCTTTTTGTTCTTTTTATCGGCAAAACCGTTTTATACGTTCTTTTCCTTGAAATAATCTGCCACAATCTCGCGCTCGTCCATGTGGTGCTTGACGTGGTCGATCTCCTGATAGGTCTCGTGACCCTTGCCCATGAGCACGATCACGTCGTCCTTCTGGGCAATGTCCAGCGCGTGATAAATGGCCGCACGGCGGTCACAGATCACGTCTACCGGCACCTTGGCATCCTTCATACCGGCTACGATGTCCTCGATGATGGCCTCGGGCTGCTCGGTACGCGGGTTATCCGAGGTGACGATGCAGTAGTCGGACAGCTCAGCTGCCAGATGACCCATGATCGGTCGCTTGGTGCGGTCGCGGTCGCCGCCGCAGCCAAACAGGGCGATCACTCTGCCCTTGGCAAAGCCGCGCACGGTGCGCAGGATGTTGGACACGCCGTCGGGTGCGTGGGCGTAGTCGATGAGCACCGTGTAGTCGGTGTTGGTCGGTACGACCTCGGCACGACCCTTGACGCCGTGCGCGGTGCCCAGTGCGCGGGCTGCATTCTCGAGCGGTACGCCCAGAGCGACGCACACGCCCAGCGCTGCCAGTGCGTTCTCGACCGAGAAATGACCGGGAATGCCCAGCGATACGCGGGCAATCGCGTCGCGAGTGGCTGCGAACAAGCGTGCGCGGGACGCGCCCAGCTCGATATTCTTAGCCGACAGGTCGGCTGCGTCCTGGTCTGCCGAGAAGGTCAGGCAGGGACAGGTCGCGTCCGCGAGCATCTTGTCTGCAACCGGGTCGTCGAGATTGATGACGCCCTTGTCGGAGATCGTGAACAGCTTGGCCTTGGCCTCGCGGTAGGCCTCCATGGTCTTATGGAAGTCCAGATGATCCTGGGTCAGGTTGGTGAACGCGCCGACGGCGAAGCGCACGCCGCGCACGCGGTCGAGAACCAGCGAGTGCGACGAGACTTCCATGACGCAGTGCGTGCAGCCAGCCTCGGCCATGCGTGCAAACAGCGCCTGCAGCTCGTAGGATTCGGGCGTGGTGCGCTCGGTCGGGATGACCTCGTCGCCGATCATGTTCTGATTGGTGCCGATGAGGCCAACCTTATGACCCTCGGCTTCCAGAATGTGTTTAATCAGTGTGGTGGTCGTGGTCTTGCCGTTGGTGCCGGTCACGCCAACCATGGTGAGCTTGCGCGAGGGATGGTCGAAGCGGTTGCCCGCGATGTCGGCCAGTGCGGCTCTGGCATCGGGAACGATGACCGCCGGGATGCCCTTGCCGGCCTGCTCGCACACGACTGCGACCGCGCCCTTCTTGAGGGCCATGCCGATATAGGCATGGCCGTCGG
>USNA01000260.1 GCA_900555955.1 uncultured Collinsella sp.
TGTCGTCGCCCGCGCCCCTAGGTGCCGTGGGTGCAGGGGCGCCAGCCACGTCAATCTCGGTGGCATCTCGCTCGACTTCTTCTCCATGACGCACTCCATTCCGGGTGCTTTGGGCGTGTTTATTCGCACCAACCAGGGCACCGTTATGCACACGGGCGACTTTAAGCTCGACCAGACGCCCATCGATGGCGTCACGCCCGACTATGCCGCCATCAGCCGCTTTGCCAAGCAGGGCATCGACCTGCTGCTTTCCGACTCCACCAACGCCACGGTTCCTGGCTTTACCAAGTCCGAGGCCGAGGTCGGCCCCAACCTGCTGCACGCCATCAAGAACGCGCCGGGCCGCGTGTTCGTCGCGTCGTTCTCGAGCCACATCCATCGCCTGCAGCAGATCTGCGATGCCGCCCGCAAGTGTGGCCGCAAGGTCGTCGTGACCGGACGTTCCATGCTCACCAACACCCGCGTGGCGCGTGAGCTTGGCTATCTCAACATCGACGATGCCGATATCATCGATGCCTTCGACATTGATAACCTGCCCGACGATAAGATCGTCGTCATGTGCACCGGTTCTCAGGGCGAGCCGCTGTCGGCCCTGTCCCGCATGGCCAACGGCGAGCACAAGACGCTCTCCATCCACGAGGGCGATACCGTCATCCTCTCGGCAACTCCCGTTCCCGGCAACGAGAAGGCCGTGCAGCAGGTCGTCAACAGCCTGGCCAAGCTTGGCTGCGACGTGTGGGATAAGAATCGCGCACTCGTCCACGTCTCGGGCCACGGCAGCCAGGAGGAGCTCAAGCTCCTGATGGCCATGGCCAAGCCCACCTACTTTATGCCGGTTCACGGCGAGGCCGTTCACCTGCGCGCCCATGCCCAGCTAGCCCGCAAGATGGGCCTTACGGACGATCACATCTTTATCCTCGATAACGGTGACACGCTCGAGATGCGGGGCGGTATCGTCAAACGCGGTGCGCCCGTCGAGTCCGGCGTCGTTTATGTCGACGGTCTGCGCATCGGCGACACCGACCCCATCGTCCTTCGCGATCGCCAAAAGCTCGCCAACGACGGTATGGTCACGGCTGTTGCCATCGTCTCGCTCAAGCACAAGAAGATCGAGGCTATCGAGTTCTCGGGCCGCGGCGTTTCGTTTGCCATCGACGACCAGTTCTCCGAGGATGCCTCCGCAGCCATCATGAAGACGATCGAGAAGGGCAAGTTTAGCTTTACCAGTAGCGGCTCCGATGCCATTCGCAAGGCCGTGCGCGATTCGCTCTCCAACTTTATCTGGAGCCGCACGCGCACCCGTCCGATGATCATCCCAGTCGTCATGGAGGTTTAGTTTGGCGCGCGGATCTGCACAAAACGCCAAAGGCAACAAATCCAACAACCAACCGGCATCTGCTAAGGGTGCCGGTTCCCATCTGCGTGCCAATAAGGGCCACGAGTCCGAGTTCGATGAGTTCGAACCCCTGGTCGAGCCTTCGGCCAATCGCGATATCGCCGGCGTTATCATTGCCGTTTTGGCGATTGCGTCCTTCATTGCCGTGATTTCTCCGGCAACGGCACCCGTGACAGCTGCGGTTGCCGGTTTCTATCACCTCGGCTTTGGCCTGGGCGCCTACGTGCTGCCGATCGTCATCTTGCTGTTTGCCGCCACGCTCTTTTTGGGTGAGGACTCGCCGCTCAACATTCGCTCGGTCGCGGGTGGTGCCGTGGTCTTTGTGGCCATTGTTTCTATCCTATCGTTGATGGTTCCGGGTACGACCGACTCGTGCGACCTCATGTTTACGCCGCAGAACCTTTCCGCCTCGGGCGGCTACATTGGCGCCTTTATCGCAAGTGCCTTGCAAAACGCCCTGGGTAAACCTATCGCTATGGTTGTCTTGCTGGGCCTTGTCGTCGTTGGCCTGGTCATCATCGGCTTTTCGGTGGGTGGCGTTTTGCGCTCCGCACGTGATCGCGCTGCCGATTTTGCCGAGCGCCGTCGTGCCGATGTCAACGCGAGCCCGTGGGGCGATGAAGAGGCCCTGTCGGTTCCCGGCGTTGCCCGTCCGCACCTGAGCATTCTGCGCCAGAAGGGGGCTGACGCCGCGGTGACCACGTTCATGGGTGGCGATGCCGACCCGGTTTTGGATGACGACGAGGACGATGACCCGTTTGTTGACGTGTCCGAGGCCGTGGAGGCCGAGCGCGCCAAGACCACGCTGCTACCACGTCGCCATGCCAAGAAGGGCAAGGCCGCGCCCAAGCTCAACACGAGCGAGCCTGACCCGTCTTGGTCCGATAGCGAAATTGAACTCACTGAGGGCGATGACGATTACGACGAGGCTCCGCTCGAGACCGCCAAGACCACCTTGCTGCCGCGTCGCCGCGCCAACGCAGGACAGGTCACCGGACAGTTTTCGATGGAAGACGACCCGGACAAGGCTGACGAG
>USNA01000261.1 GCA_900555955.1 uncultured Collinsella sp.
GCCTCGGTATCCGCCATCTATCGGTCCGAGGGCTGCCCGCAGACGCCGGGCCGCTGGCTCGTCATCGCCGAATACGCCGCGCCCAAGACCATCGACCCCGCGCTTGCCCAGGCCCGCATGCTCGACATCTTGGCCATCGCACCGCGCATCCTTGATGTTCCGGCCGAGCATGTGCACGCCAAGGCCCGCATGCGTTCGCGCGGCGGCTCGCAGTACGGCAAGCAGGGCGCCGGCAAGGGCGCATCGGGCGAGCGCGCCAATATCGCACGCCGTCGTCTGCCGCTCATCGAAGAGGGCGGCCTCACCTTTGCCGTCAACTTTGACGACTATCTGGATGTGGGCATCTTCCTGGATCACCGCGTCACCCGCAACCTAGTGCGCGAGCACGCCAAGCAGGCGCGCCGCTTCCTCAACCTGTTTGCCTACACCGGCACCGCTACCTGCTATGCGGCAGACGGCGGCGTCGAGGAAACCGTGACGGTCGATCTTTCCAACACCTACCTGGACTGGGCCGAGCGCAATATGCGTCAGAACGGCTTTGTGGGGCCGCAGCATCACTTTGTGCGCGACGACGTGCTCGCCTGGATTCGCGACCAGCGCCAGACGCGCAACCGCTGGGACCTGATCTTTGTCGACCCGCCCACGTTCTCGAACTCGTCCAAGATGGGCCGTCGCACCTGGGATGTTCAGCGCGACCATGTCGAGCTTTTGGCCGGCGTATCGCGCCTGCTCGCGCAGGGCGGCCATGCCATCTTTAGCTGCAACCTGCGCGGCTTCCGCCCCGAAACGCGCAAGCTCGCACGCGCGGGCGTGGTGCTGGAGGACATTACGGCACAGACCATCCCCGAGGATTTCGCGCGCAATCAGAAGGTGCACCATTGCTATATCGTGCGCCGCCTGCCCATCGAGGACTCCATGGCCGAGGTCGGCTTTAGCGCCGAGGAAATTGCCGAGCGCGTCGAGGAACTGCGCAACCCCGAGGCCCGAAAGCCTCGCGCGGCAGCACCCGCGCACACGCAGGCCGGCAACGGCAAGTCGAACTTTACCGGCAAACCCTCTCCTGCCGGCAAGCCCACAAAGAAGAAGTTCTACGCCAGCAAGCCCAAGGGCAAATAACAAAGTTGCGGTGGAATAGTTCCTAAAAAGCCTGGTAAAGGCCCAAACAGGAACTATTTCACCGCAACTCATATTGGGATGGTGGTTGACGATCTAGCCTTGGGTGACCAGTCGGTAACCGATGCCCACGTGCGTTTGGATATAGCGCGGATGCGCGGGGTCGGATTCGATCTTCTTGCGCAGCGTGCCCATAAAGACACGCAGGCTCGCCAGGTCACTCTTGGTTGCCGTGCCCCAAATCTCGTGCAGGATAGACTGGTGCGTCAGCACCTTGTCGGCATTATGGGCCAACAGACATAGCAGTTTGTACTCGATCGGCGTCAGATGCAGCTCCTCGCCATCCATCGTGGCGATGCCGGCATCAAAATCGATATGCAGCTCACCGGTATCGAACGAGCCCTCGGAGGCAACGCCGCCCGTTTGCGCATATGAGAGGCGCCTGAGCGTCGTGCGAATGCGCGCGAGCAACTCCTCGACCGAAAACGGCTTGGTCAGGTAATCGTCGGCGCCGGCATCGAGCGCGCGAATCTTGTCCGCATCCTCGCTGCGCGCCGAGACCACAATAATCGGCATGCCCGACCATGCGCGCACCGACTCCACCACCTTGACGCCGTCCATATCGGGTAGGCCCAAATCGAGCAGCACAATACTCGGTGCCTGCGATGAGGCAGCGGCGATGGCGCTGCCGCTCCTTTCCACAGCCATATGGCGCAAGCCGTGCGCCTCGAGCGCGGCAACGATTAAGTTGCGAACGGCGGGGTCGTCCTCAACGACCAAGATGAGCGGTTTTACGGCAGAGTTCGGCACAGCGCTACTCCTTATCAAACGAAACGTCGGCGACGGGAAGCTCAATCGTAAAGACCGAGCCGTGCGGGTCCGCCGCGGCAACCTCTATGCTACCGCCATGCGCCAGCGCAATGGAGCGGCAGAGCGAAAGACCCAGGCCCACGCTGCGATGGCTGTCGGCAAGACCGTGGTTGGCGGTGTAGAACGACTCAAAGATTCGCTCGCGGTCCTCGGGCGCAATGCCCGGGCCGTCATCGGCCACCGAGCACGCCACGCGTCCATCGTCGACGCCAATCGAAATCACGATATGCGAGCCAGCGGGCGTATAGGTGATGGCGTTGTTCACCAGATTGACCACCAGCTGCACCATCAGGCGCGCGTCGACGTTAACGAGCGCCGGCTCATCGCACGCCACCACCTTAAGGTCATGCTCGCGCACGGCCGGGTTCACGTGGCGCAGTGCCTCCTCGACGATATCGTCCATGAGCTCAAGCGTAGTCGACAGATGCATGCCGCCGCCCTC
>USNA01000262.1 GCA_900555955.1 uncultured Collinsella sp.
CCGTCTTGACCCTAGCCCCCTAGGTAGGCCTCCAGCGCGGGCAAGGTCGCCTCCGCATCGTGGCGGCCGATCTGATAGATGCGCTCGAGCTCATCGGGCTCGCGGCACAGCGACGGCACCTTCACCGATTCGCTCGGACGCACCACAAAGATTTCGCCAGCAGCCTCGCGACGTGCCAGGTCATCGAGCGTGGCATTGTAAACCTCATGCCGATGCTCAAGCGCTGCGATAAACTCCGGATAGTGACGGAACACGCGACGCAGCATGGGCATCACGCTGTTGGGCTGCTTCACAAAGCCCGCCGGCTGCGTGAGTACCACGATATTGCGGTCATACCCCTGCGCAAACAGCCATGCACTGGGAATAGAATCAGCCACGCCACCATCCAGATACTTATGCCCGTCAATAGCAACGGGACGCGTCGCCACAGGAATCGCCGACGATGCCCGGATCCACTCGATATCCCGCTCGTCGCCATAAGGCAGGTCATGGTAGACGGCCTTGCCCGTCTCGATATCGGTGCACACGCACGTAAACCGCATGGGACAGGCGCGATACGCCTCCAAGTCAATGGGATCGCGCTCGATGGGCACCTCGTGATAGGCAAAATCGGCATTGAACATATCGCCGGTCCGCAGCCAGCTTGCTACACCCGCATAGCGCTTATCGGCACAATAGGCCTTGTTATAGCGAATGGCACGGCCGATCTGGCGCGATTTAAAATTGTAGCCAAACGCCGCGCCCGCCGAGACGCCCACCATATGGTCGCAGGTCAAACCGTGCTCCATCCAAACGTCGAGCACGCCCGCCGTATACATACCGCGGTAGCCGCCTCCCTCGAGCGCGAGCCCCACCGTGCGCGTCATAGTTGACTGTGCCATGCGACCATCTCCATCCCCACAAATTCAAACGGAACAAGTATACCCGTCAACATATACCGCCCCAGTCGCATTTTTATCGAACATCGCATCATCGCGCTGCCGTTTGTCGAATAATAGCCACCCACAGCATGTGCACCCCTATATAATTTTGTACTGTTGTTTATTACTGTTGTTTATACTACTCAGCAGTTATCAACAGCGAACATTAGCCGGCAAAGTAACCCAACAACGCAGCAAGGCGGGGGCCTGGATACACGCAAAACGCTGAGCAACGACGCGTGTACGCAACGAGCTCGCCCGACGCAATCCGCCCCGACTTCAGAAAGCCGCTTAGAACATGGATACTGTCAGCAATTACACCGAAACGCTCGAAAAGACCGTCCGTGACCTTCTCGAGCGTCAGGAGGATCTGATCAGGACCGCCTTTACCGACCAGCTTACCGGGCTTGGCAACCGTGGCGGCTTTGCCCGTTCCCTCGAGGAGCTCTGGGAGCAGGACACCCCCGTTACCATGGCGTTCATCGATATCGACAATCTCAAGCACTGCAACGACGTCTTTGGGCATGACGAGGGCAACCGCTATATCTTGCAGGTAAGCCTCTATCTCAAACTGTATATGAAAGTGGACGAGGCGGCGTTTCGCATAGGCGGCGACGAGTTTGCCATCCTATCTACGATTGCGACCGAGGACGACCTCGCCGAACGTCTGGAACACTGCCGAACGATCCTGCTCAAAAACAACGATTCCGAGATGCCCCACTCGTTTAGCTACGGAGTGGCACACGCCGACCCCGCCCTGGGCGAAGCCTCCAATCGCATGACACTCGATGCCGACCATCGCATGTACGACTACAAGCTACGTCATGCTATGCACCTCGATCGGCGCAATATCACGCAAGTCCACGCCGACGACTTCGAAATAAGCGATCGCATTTTTGACGCCTTTTCGATGCTCAACGAGGGCCGTTATTTCTTTATCGAGAACTTGGACAAGGACCGCACCCTTTGGTCGCAAGGTGCCTTGCGCGATCTCGGTCTTCCTTCGGAGCACATAGACAGCTGCCGCGATTTTTGGAAGACGCGCGTCCATCCCGATGACCTCGAGGCCTACGCCAACGACATCAACCAGATCTTTAACGGCTCCAAACACCGCCGCGTCATGCAGTACCGCATGCGCAATGCCGCGGGTGACTACGTTCTCTGCCGTGCTCGCGGGTTTCGCATCGACGGCGACGGAAATGCCCCCTCGCTCTATGTCGGCGAACTTGTCAACCACTCACTCGCCGAAACCGTCGACGCCGCTACGGGCCTCGGAACGCAGCGTATGCTGATCAACGCTATCGATGCCTGCCGCCGCGATCGTTGCGAGACGGGGCTTATAGCGGTGCGCGTTCGTGGCACGGCAAAGCTCAACGAGCTCTACGGGGCCGAGGCTGTCGACAACATGCTTGCCGAATACGCAGGCCGTATGCTGTCGATCACCCGCGGCAGGAGCCGGGCCTACCGTACACGCTACGTCCAGATAGCCTCGGGT
>USNA01000263.1 GCA_900555955.1 uncultured Collinsella sp.
TGCCAGGCAGGCCTCGGCGTAACCGTCCAGGTGGATCTTGAACCAGCTGTCCTCAAAGGCGGCGTTGTGCGCCATGTACGGGTACTTCTTCATAAGCTTGAGCAGCTGCTTTTGCAGCTCCTTGTTCTCGCGGAAGGGCGTTTTGCCGTCGATGTCGTCCCAGGTGATGTGGTGGATATTTGACAGCGGTACATCCTCGCCGCGGTAGATATCGGGCAGACCGCAGTAGTGTGCCTCGGCGTCGTGCGGGACGGCATCGCTGGTGAGCTCCATGATCTCCCAGCCCACGTTGATGATATAGCCGCGCTCGGGTGCACGGCCGGTGGTCTCGATGTCGATACCGAGCACCGTGCCCTGGATGGGCTTGCGAGCATAGGCGACACCGAGCGCGTCGCGGTCGCCGCGGATCTCGCGCATAACGGACGCGGCGGTGCGCTTTTGCATCTTGCCGATGGCGGCACAGGTGTCGGCATCGGATAGGCCGCGCGAAAGCGTCGCGGGCGTCACGTTGCGCAGGCGCGCCTCGCCAATCTGGTCGCACAGGTCGCGGTTGCGGTCGGCCAGGTCGCGCACGGTGGCAAAGTCGAAGCCGGGGTCGTCCTCCGCGGTAAAGTACTCGGTCTCGAGCA
Organism: uncultured Collinsella sp.; assembly: GCA_900555955.1. Classification (GTDB taxonomy): domain Bacteria; phylum Actinomycetota; class Coriobacteriia; order Coriobacteriales; family Coriobacteriaceae; genus Collinsella. Next base: position 630 of record USNA01000263.1, read on the forward strand.
CCTTGAGAGCCTCTTCGCCTTTCTGACGCTCGGATTCCATGGCGCCATGATCGCCATAGATAAACATGGGGATAAACGGCTGGCGCTCGTATTCGAGTGCTTGCGATACGTTCATATGCTGCTCCTTGGACGGGCCGCGTCGTGCGGCTCGGGTTTGTCGAGTTATGGCGAGATGATAGTTTACCATGGGCAACTATTGGCATCGCGCCTAGGACAACTACAATACCCTAGTTGACCGCTAGGACTTTTACAATGCTGCCGAAAGACACGAAAGGTTCCATCCGTCATGGATTTGCTGATTGATATTCTGCTCGATGCCGGCAAGGACACGCTCTCGCTGGTGCCGTTCTTGTTGGTGACATATCTGGCTCTCGAGACCCTCGAGCATGTTGCGGGCGACCGCGTTAACGGCGCCATCAAGCGTGCCGGCGCCGCCGGCCCCGTCGTTGGCTCGTTGCTGGGTATGGTGCCGCAGTGCGGCTTTTCGGCGATGGCGGCAACGCTGTACGCCGGTCGCGTCGTGACGCTGGGCACCCTGGTGGCGGTGTTTCTCTCGACCTCCGACGAGATGCTTCCGCTGCTACTTGCTGAGCAGGTTCCCGTGCAGACTATGGCGATGCTTTTGGCTTCGAAAGCGCTGATCGCACTGGTCACGGGTTTTATCGTGGATGCTGCCATTCGCGGCCTGCGTCGCAACGCCCGTGCGCATGCGGCGATTCGCCGTACCGTGTTGGGAACCGCTGTCAATCCGGCGCACGTTAACTGCGCGCATGACGATCACAGCGGCGGTGACATCATCGACGAGGTGGCCGAGGCGGGCGTGAGCGCCGACCACATCCATGAGCTGTGTGAGCGCGACCATTGCGGTTGTGATGACGACGAGGACGAGCACGAACACGGACATGTCCACGATCACGGTCATGAGGGCGAGCATGAACACCATCATGGCCATGGTCACTCTCACTCACACGAAGGTGCGCCCGTCCTGTCGATTATCCGCAGCGCCATCTCGCATACCGTGCAGGTATCGGTATTCATTTTCCTGGTGACGCTGATTTTGGTCGCCGTGCTCGAGACCTTTGGCGAATCTGCGATCGAGCAGTTCCTGCGTGGCAACGAGACGCTCGCCGTTCTTGGTTCGGCGCTTGTCGGCCTGATCCCTAACTGCTCGGCGAGCGTGGTCATTACGCAGCTGTATCTGGAAGGCGCGCTGCAACTGGCGCCGATGCTCGCCGGCACGCTCATTTCCGCCGGCGTGGGTTATCTGGTGCTGTTCCGCACCAACCGCAGCGCTCGCGAAAACGCCGTGTTCCTGGTCATGATGTACGTCATCGGCGCTGGCTGGGGCCTCGTCCTATCTGCCTTCGGCCTCTAAGTAGACCTAACAAAACGGGCTTCAAAATAGCCATGCACGGCGTCTGCACAATGCGGCGACGCATGGCATTTTGAAGCCCGTTTTTTTGTTGAGCCACGGATCATGAGCGCTCACACCGCCCAAAACAAAAAGGCAGATTTTTAGGCATGTCCCAAAAATCTGCCTCGGTTAGCGGAGCAGCTCGGTGAGGTTGCGCTTAAAGCGGGCGCGGTCTTCGCTGGTGAAGGCTGCTGGCCCGCGGGTGCGACCGCCAGCGCGGCGCACCTTCTTTTCCTCGTGACGAATAAACAGCTGCATGTCGATGGTCGCCTTGTCGTACACGCGCCCGCGCACGCCGATGGCGGAGGCATCGCGGCCGAGCACCATGCTCGCCAGGCCAATGTCCTGCGTCACGACCACGT
>USNA01000264.1 GCA_900555955.1 uncultured Collinsella sp.
AGAGGACGGGGCCGAGGACGGCTAAATCAATTTGCGAAAGAATCTTGACGGTACCTTCGCAATAGATAAATTCCTTCCACTGGTCGGCCATGACGCCGCCGGCAGCACCCAATCCAGCTTTCAAGAGTCCCATGGTGATCTTCCTTTCTCGTCAAAGGCCGGGTGGTATTGGTCAGAATGGCTAATCGTCCTTGTTGTCCTTCATGACAACGGTGGTCTCGGTGTGGCTGAAGGTGTCGTGCTTCTCGGTCAGGTCGAGCTCGCCACAGTAGCAATCGGCGTGGGTGGCCTCGTTGGCCGTCTTGAGCTGGCCCACCAGCAGCACGTCTGCGATGACCACGATGATCAACGGCGCGACGATGTTGATGAGGATGCCCTCGATATCAAAGGTGAGGTAGTCCGGATTGAAGGCGTTCTCGCCCATAAAGAGAATCTGGGAGAGGATAAATCCGATCACGAAGAACAGCACCGAGGCGATGGCGAGCTTGGGCTTGGAGCAGGGGAGCTCGCCGACCATGCGACCGGTCTGGCCGTTCATGGCAAACAGATAACTCTTGCCGTTCCACGAGGTGGAAAGCATCCACACGGGAAACAGGGCGTAGTCGCTGTCTTCCCAGGTGTAGTCGAGCTGCTTGCTTTCGACCGTGGCGTCGTCATATTCGTCGACGACGGTCTCGCGCAGGGCCGAGATCGTACTTTCTTCCATACGACGCTCGGCGCGCGCCTTGCAGGTTTCGCAATCCTCGTCGTAGCGGTTGGCGATGTAGCCGGGCATATACGCGACCGAAAACGGGCGCAGCGCGTCGTAGTCAAACGGCTCGATGGCGCCCATGTGGCCGTCGGGCATCTTGGACGATCCGTCGACGGGCACGCGCTCAAACGAGATATTGCCTTTACGGTAGGCGTCGTAGTGGTCGGTGGTCGTGACGGTGCGATCGGATTCCTCAGTCACGGTCTCGTTGGTCGCGTCAAAGTACACTTCGCCGTCCACGTGCGCGCCGTAGAGCCAAAACGGCACGTAGACGCCTTGGACCTCGTCGATATGGTTGCCGGTGACAAAGCTCTTGGGCAGCAGGATCTTGCCCTTGTAGTGTTCCTTGAGCGCGGCCATGACATCGTCGCGCCCGAGCTTAAACGGAATCACCAGATCGGGCGAGAAATCTCCCGAGAGCTGGCCGGGTGCCACGGCGGGGTTGCCGCAGTACGGACAGGTGGTGACGGCGACGGTGCCGTCCGAGATCAGTTCGGCACCGCACGACGAGCAGATGTAGCCGGCGTTTTGAGCCAGCTCCTGCACGGCATCGTCGACAGCAGGCTTGGGGGCCGCGGCTGCGGCATCGGCTTTGGCATCGGCCTTGTCCTGGCGCTCGCGATAGAGGGCCTCGACTTCTTCGACTTCAAAACGCGAATCGCAGTAGTCGCAGACGAGCTTTTGCTCGGCACTGGCAAAGTGAAGGGGGCCGCCACATGCGGGGCACTGATAGTTGACACTCTCGAAGGCCATGATCGGTCCTTTCCGTGCCGGAGACTATGCGCCGATGGCGCCGCCGCAGTATTCGCAGCGCCCACTGGCATCGGGAATGGTGGTTGCACCGCAGAAGGGGCAGGTGACCGCGGTCTTGGGGGCCTTGGCGGCCACGACGCTGTCGCGCGTTTCCTGACGCAGCTGCACCAGCGCGTCGCGGACCTCGGTTGCCTGGCGCTTGGCCTCGCGGTATTCGATGGAACCGCGCTGCTCGATGGTGGAGTCGTTCACGCGCAGGTTGATCTCGGTAAAGTACGGCGTGTTGACGTGGATGGTCAGGTTAAAGTCGTAATCCAGGTCGTAGCGCGGCGGGTTATAGCTCTCGCGCTCGCCGTCTTTGGTCTCGCGATAGATCTCGGTGCGATGCTCGTCGATATCCATATCGCAGCCGAGTACCTGCGAGAACTCGATGATGTCGGGGTTGGCGTCGCGCCAGCGGCTCTGCGAGGTAATGATCAGCAGGCCCGCGTCCTCGTCGAGCATGATGTTGGTGCGCCCGGCAGAGAGCGTGCGCGTGGGGTTGAACGAGGCCAGGCGCTCGGCATTGGCCTCGCGGTAGGCGAGTTGCTCGCGGATATCGTCCGCGGTGCTGGAGCGATAGCCGTGGAAGTAGGGGGAGAGCTTGCCGGCGCACTCTTTGCACAGGTAGCCTTCGTTGATCTTGGTCTTTCCCAAAAGTCCCAGCTCGGTACCGCAAATCGCGCACTCTTTCTTCTCGAACATCTTGTCAAAGAAGCCCATGGCTGCCTCCCATCAACAGGTAGCGTGTGTCACTTTTGATGATGGGGGAGTGCGCGATCTTTCACGATACCCAGACGGCTCAAGGAGTCTCCACAACTGGGACACATGGCCCATTTTTCATCCGACACATAGGGAC
>USNA01000265.1 GCA_900555955.1 uncultured Collinsella sp.
CACGGCAGCACGCAGACCCAGCAGCGACGCCGCGTGCGCCATGGCGGCGACGATCGTCGACTTGCCGCAACCGCCCGAACCCGAGACGGCGCAGACAACCGGGGCTCGATGCGACGAAGCGGCGGCATCCGCCGACGGCGTGGGGGCAGGCGGCGCCGGCACGGGCGGCAACGTCCCCGTCTCCCCGGCAGCGCTCATATGCTGCGCCCAAGCCGGCATGGCAGGCTGCTCGGTCCGCGGGGCCGAATCTGGGGACTTCACGGTCGCATCGACACGAACATTGTCGTTCCCGGCAAGTCCCTCAACCTCGTCGAGCTCATCGACCAGGCTCACGCCATGCACGTATCCCATATCTACAGCCAAAAGATCCTCGCCATACGGCACCGGCTCTCCGACTTCATCGTATGCAAGGAGGTCCCGGGGACACCGACCATGCTCGGCTTCCGCTTTTCCACAATCATCAACACGCGGGCCTCTTGTAGCGCGAGGCGCCCCGGGTTCCCTATCAACAAAAGCATCGGGCTCAATCGTCAGACACCGGTCGCAATCAACCGTTCCCTCGCCCGCGCGCCCGTTGCCGCATATGCTGCGCGCAGCGATAACCTCGGTCGCCCCTGCGCGAAACAGCCCCTCGATATCCGAAGGATCGAGCGTCTCTATCAGTACGACCACGCGGCTCACGCGGCCCTCGGCCGTCAGGCGCGCAACGGTCTTTCGCACGTCTTCGGCATCGAACAGGGCTGCCGCGATAATCGCCGCCCCGCGACGCGACGGAAACGCCCGTGCCATGGACACCAGCCCATCCAGGTCACCCACGCGAAGCACCTGCGCGCCCGCATCGCGGCCCTCGACTTCCCGCTGCAGCAATCCGTAATCACCACACGCGCAGCATGCAAGCCAGATTGCCTTCATCACTCGTCGCCTCCGCTCTTTTTGCTGCGCACCGTGGCGGGAATCGTCAAACTGACCGCCCCCTTGCCCGAGGCCCCCAGCAATTCCTTAACGTCTTCGGGGTCGGCCGCCAGCGTCACCCATTCGATCTTGCCTTCGCGCGTGGCGCCGGCCTCTTCGCTGGTATCGATCACGCGCGCACCGCACAGCCGATCGGTTACGCCGTCCTTTTGCACGTACACGTCCACGTAGCTGCCCACGCCCGTGGCGCCCCCGACCGAATGCTCGGCATCGACCGCCACCGAAACGGCGACCTTGCCTTTGGGCACCTCGAGCGTGTGGCTTTCGGCCTTGGTGTAGACATCGCAAATCACGGCATTTTTAGGGATGCGCGAGGTCGTCACGTCGCCGCGCACCTGGCGCAACTCGGTCGCCGCATCGCGCGGCAGTAGGCTCGCCAGCCATTCCTGGGTTATGACATTGGTCTCGTCGAGCGTCTCGCCCGCATCGATATCGCGTGCCGCGACGCACACCTCGACGCGATCGCCGCCATACTTGGCCAGCGTCTCGGCCTGGGCCTGCTCGGCCCGCGAGCGGATCGACGATGCGTAGACCATGCAGAGCAACGCGGCGAGCACGCCCGCGATCAGACTGATGGCGATGCGCTTGCTCTTGTTCACGGCCGCTCCTCTCAAGGTAGCACCGGGCGGATGCCCGTACCACCATTGTCCGAGCGGGCAAGCAGCAAAACGACGCGATCGCGATCTTGGTTTTACGTGTCAAACCAATTGCCGACCAAAAGCTGACCGGCCCGTCAAGCTCGTGGCAAGGTTTTGGTCAGCACGTCGGCAAAACGCACGTTTAGGGGCGCATCGGCAATAAAAAAGCCGCCTCCCGTACCATTGGGAGACGGCTGTCATAGGTAGATTCGATTACAGATGGACATCGGGATCGAGCATCTGTGCACTCACGCGCATGGATGACGCCAGATTTTGGAACGTCTCCAGGCGCAGGCTGTCGATCTGCCCGGCATCCTCGGCCTCGCGAACGGCGCAGCCCGGTTCGTGGGTATGCGTGCAGTCGCCAAACCGGCACGCACGCGACGCCTCGACGATCTCGGGAAACGCGCGTGCCAAGCCCCGCTCATGCCCCACGAGCGGCAGGCTGCGCAGGCCCGGCGCGTCAGCAATAACGCCGGCTTCGCCCGGCAGCGCCACCATCACGCGCGCGACCGTGGTGTGGCGACCCTGATCATCGCGCTCACGCACGCCGCCGGTCGCCAATGTATCGTGACCCAGCAGCGCGTTGAGCAGCGTCGACTTGCCAGCACCCGATTCACCCAAGATCATGGCGCAGCTCCCGGCGGGCACGCAGGCGCGCACCTCGTCCAGGCCGAGGCCCTCGGCAGAAGACGTCACGATCACGCGCACGTCCGGACCCACCAGACGGCGCACGCGGTCCAGATCGCGCTCGAGCTCATCGGCCTCGCAGCGGGCGGC
>USNA01000266.1 GCA_900555955.1 uncultured Collinsella sp.
CCCAGCTCGGGGGGTGCCGGGCGACCCCTGCCGCGGCGACTTTAGCGGCTTTGTGTTTAAGATCCAGGCCAACATGGACAAGAACCACCGCGACCGCATCGCCTTTGTGCGCATTTGCTCGGGCAAGTTCGAGCGCGGCATGGATGCCTTCCACGTGCAGGGCAACCGCAAACTTAAGCTTGCCACGGGCACGTCGATGATGGCCGATGACCGCGCCATCGTGGACGAGGCGTACGCGGGCGATATCGTGGGCCTGTTCGACCCGGGTATCTTTAGCATCGGCGACACCGTGTGCTCCGGCAAGCGCCACGTGCAGTATCCGCAGATCCCGACGTTTGCCCCCGAGATGTTCGCTCGCATTACGCAGGTCGACACGCTCAAGCGAAAGCAGTTCGTCAAGGGTATGGAGGAGCTTGCCCAGGAGGGTGCCATCCAGATCTTCCGCGAGCTGGGCGCTGGCATGGAGAGCGTCATCGTGGGCGTGGTCGGCGTGCTGCAGTTTGAGGTACTCGAGCGCCGCCTCAAGGCCGAGTACCGTGTTGAGGTTCGTCGCCAGCCGCTGCCCTATACGGACATCCGCTGGATCCAGAACGACCCCGACACCATCGATATCCCGGGCCTTTCGCTCACGCGCGACACGCTGCGTGTCGAGGACATGCGCGGCGGCAAGCTGCTGCTGTTCACGAGCCCGTGGAACGTGGATTGGGCAACCGACCACAATCCCGACCTTATCCTGTCGGAGTTTGGCAACGTAGCCTTTTAACGCATCGGCGCGGTGGTCCTGCGGGGCTTCCGCGCCGTTTGCTTGCCTTATGCCGTGTGAGCGGCTATCATACCCACCGTCGTCTCAAGACCGAGACGTTCGAGCAGTTCGGGTCCGATATCCTGCTCGTTAAACCTAAAACCAAAGGAGTACATAATGATCAAGAAGGTCATGGAAGACTACAAGGTCCTGTTGCGGAGCATTCCCGCGGCAACGGTTTCGCTGTTTTTCGTGAGCGTCATCATGATGAACCTGCTGGCCAACAAGGAGCTCATCAGCCTGCCGTATCTGGCACTCGATTGCGGCTTTGTGGTGAGCTGGGTTTCGTTTTTGTGCCAGGACATGATCTGCAAGCGCTTTGGCGCCAAGGCATCCATTAAAATCTCTATCCTCGCGCTGCTGGTCAACCTGGCCGTGAGCCTGTGCTTTTGGGCATGCTCGCTCACGCCCGGCATGTGGGGCGCCTACTACGACACCGGCATGATCGAGGTCAACACCGCCCTTAACGCCACCATCGGCGGCACCTGGTACGTGGTGCTGGGCTCTTCGCTGGCAATGCTCGTTTCTGCCGTGGTTAACTCCACGCTCAACCAGTCGCTCGGCCGTATGCTCAAAAAGAATAACTTTGCGAGCTTCGCCTTCCGTTCCTATGTGTCTACGGGTGTTGGCCAGTTTATCGACAACCTGGTCTTTGCCATTGTGGTAAGCCACACGTTCTTTGGCTGGACCTGGGTGCAGGTCCTTATGTGCTCGCTGACCGGCGCTGTTGCCGAGCTGCTGTGCGAGGTCTTCCTGAGTCCCGTGGGCTACAAGGTCGTGCGCGGCTGGGAGCGCGAGAATGTGGGCTCCGAGTATCTCGAGCGCCACGCAACCGCCTAAGGAGCAAGTATGCGGGTTTTGATCACGGGCGCTTCGGGCGGTATCGGAGCCGCGTGCGTGCAGCGCTTTTTGGACGAGGGTCACGAGGTCGTTGGCTTTGACCTGCTGCCGGCGGCGATCGAACACGAGCGCTACCGCCATCTGATCGTTGACGTGCGCGAGCCTGACTCGTTTCCAGACGATCTTGAACCCCAGGTGATCGTGAACGTCGCCGGTACGCAGGATTCGGCCGACGACATCGCCGCCAACCTGTGTGGCACCATCAACGTGACCGAGCGCTACGCCTTTGTGGGGGAGGGGCTTGCCGCCAAGCCGGCGCCTGCTATCCAATCCGTGGTCAATGTGGGGTCGGCGAGTGGGCATACGGGATCGGAGTTTCCCGCCTATGCTGCTAGCAAGGGCGGCGTTATCGCCTATACCAAGAACCTTACAAACCGCCTGGCGCCGCAGGCCATCGCCAACAGTGTGGACCCGGGCGGCGTTATCACGCCGCTCAACCGTTGCGTGGTGGAAGACGAGCACCTGTGGAACCAGATTATGGAGCTCACGCCGCTTAAACGCTGGGCCACCGCCCAAGAGATCGCCGAGTGGGTCTACTTTGTGGGCGTGACCAACCGGTTTATGACCGGGCAGAGCCTGCTGATCGATGGCGGCGAGGCCGGCCGCACACAATTTATTTGGCCCGAATAGGAAACGCGCCCGACGGAAAGCCTTCGGGCGCGTTTTTGATGTACCGATTT
>USNA01000267.1 GCA_900555955.1 uncultured Collinsella sp.
CTCCGTCGTCTTGGGCCTGGGTATCTGGATGGCCAGCGGCTGCCTTGCCGGCGAGGGTATGCCCACCTGGGTGTCCACCGTCATCGGCTCCAATGCCGTAACTCCCACCGCCATCATGGCCATTGTCCTTAACCTGATCCTTCCGCAGACGCCGGTCGTGGCTCAGCACATCGATGCTGCCAAGGACGCTGCCGTGGATCTGGTCTTGCCCGAGAGCAAGAAGTAACCAATTCGGTGCTATTCGTCGGCGGACGCATCGCCTCGTCCGCCGACGCCATGCGGCGCCAAGCCGCACTTCAACCGCCCCTTTTGCATGCGCCGCTTGTCGAATTGCGTTATAGCTAGCTATATTATAGGAAGGTATAATATAGCTAGCTATAACGCAAAGGAAGGATGGCCCTATGTTTATCGGAAGAACAGCGGAAATGTCCGAGCTCAATCGACTGTATGGCACGGACTCCTTTGAGATGCCTGTGATTTACGGCCGCCGTCGCGTGGGTAAAACGCGCCTTATCACAGAGTTCATCCAAGGCAAGAAGGCTATTTACTTTCAAGCTCGTCGTACCAATGCAGAGGCAAACCTGCACGGCTTTAGCCAGGCGATACTTGCAGGCTCGGTTGGTACTGCAGACGTGTCGTTTCGTAGTTTTGACGAAGCGTTCGATGCGTTGGCCACCATGGCTCGCACGGAGCGTTTGATTGTCGTGATTGACGAGTATCCCTATCTCGCCCAATCGAGTCCCGAGATCAGCTCGTTACTGCAAGACAAGATCGATCACCTGTACAAAGAGACCAAGCTCATGCTTGTCCTGTGCGGGTCGTCGCTTTCGTTCATGGAAGAGCAGGTGCTGGGCTACGAGAGTCCGCTATACGGTAGGCGTACGGCCCAGTTTAAGATCATGCCGCTCGATTTTACGACGACCCTCGACCTGTGGCAGAGCATGGGTCGCGAAGACGCTGCGGTTTGCTATGGCATGACGGGCGGCATTCCTGCATATATCGAGAAAGTCGATCCTACCGTATCGCTTAAGGACAACATCAAGCGTCTTTTTCTTACTCCTACGGGCTATCTCTTTGAGGAGCCGAGTAACCTGCTATTGCAAGAGTGCCGCAATCCCGAGCAATATGATGCGATCGTGCAAGCGATTGCTCAGGGGCGCTCGAAGATCTCGGAGATTGCGAGCTCTACGGGAATCCCTGCGAGCAACGTAAAGAGCTATGTGGATAAGCTGGCGTCGCTTGGGATTGTCGAGCGCGAGCTGCCCCTAAACGAGACGAGCAATAAGCGAGCCGTGTATCTTCTGAGCGACCAGATGTTTAGGTTCTGGTACAAGTTTGTGCCGCAGAACATTGGGCTGATTCAAAACGATATGGCCGAGATGGCGTATAAGCGCATTGAGCCGCATGTATCGGATTACATGGGTACGGTCTTTGAGCTTATATGCAGGCAATACGTGTACGAACTTGCGCGGGCGGGCCAGCTCGATGTGGTTCCGGCGAGCGTCGGGCGCTGGTGGGGGACGGATAATCGCACGCATACGCAGGAAGAAATCGACTTGATTGTCGACGATGGCGAGGGCACTGCGCTGTTTGCGGAGTGCAAATGGCGCAATGAGCCGGTGGGCGAGGATGTTCTGGAAAAGCTCGTGCATCGAAGCGAGCTCTTTAGACGGCAGCACAAAAGCTATGCGATCTTCTCGAAGCGCGGCTTTACGCAAGGATGTCAGGAAGCTGCGGCGAACAGGGGGGATACCAAGCTGATTTCGTTTGCCGAGATGTGCGAGCGGAGATAACCAAGCGAGCTCTTGCCATGAACGAGAGCCAAGCTGTTACGTACAAGACGCTCATAAAGGACGCCTCGTACGGTGAGGCGGGCCCCGACGAGAGGATCATCGCTGCGTACTTGGACCTCTTCAACAGGCTCAAGCTGACCGAGGACCTGTGCGGATGGGAGCCATCGAGGTCAAGCTGAGTGATGCGAAAGCAGACGATGGAGCGAGAAATCTCAAGGCGCTGGAGAGGAAAGTGCTCTCCAATCCTGCCGCCCAGAATGCCGCGCCGGTGTTTTTGGCGGTCGTGGTTGGAAAGGGGAGCATTGCCTACACACGCGACGATGGCGTGGCGGTGATCCCCATGGCGGCACTTGGGGCGTAGTGGTTTTGCGGGCGTGCCGTGCTTCCTTTACCGAAAATCCATTTGGTAAACCAGATGCTCGCGGATGGAATAAAGTCGACGGCAGCCCAAGTTGTGGATAGCTGGGCAGCGCCGTTGCTTGGTCAAGAGGTCAGTGCCTTAATGGCAGCGACTTGTTATGCTTCGAATGCTGGGTACCGTCAAGATTCTTTCGCAAATTGATTTAGCCGTCCTCGGCCCCGTCCTCT
>USNA01000268.1 GCA_900555955.1 uncultured Collinsella sp.
TTGCCACAACCCCGATACCTGGTCGGTTAGCGGCGGCACCATGGTGACCGTCGAACACCTGATGGATGAGTTCCAGAGTAACCACGAGTTCTATCGCAGCGGTGGAATTACGGTGTCCGGCGGCGAGCCGCTCTTGCAGCCCGCGTTTTTAGCCGACCTGTTCCGTGCAATGCACAACAACCCCGATGGCCGCGTGCATACCTGCCTCGACAGCTGCGGCTATGCGTTTGACCCCAACCATCCCGAGAAGTTCGATACTGTTCTCAACGAGACCGACATGGTGCTGCTCGACATCAAGCATGCCGATCCCGTTGAGCATAAAAAGCTGACCGGTTGCGATCCCGCACGCATTCTGGCGTTTGGTGATGAGCTTGCCCGTCGCAAGATTAAGGTCGTTATCCGCCACGTGGTGGTGCCCGGCATTACCGATACGGTTGAGGAGTGCGAGGCGCTCGGCCGCCTCATCGCTCCATGGCACAACGTGGTGGGCCTGGAAATGCTGCCGTATCACACGATGGGTGTCGTCAAGTACGAGCAATTGGGCATTCCCTATAAGCTCGAGGGCGTTCCACAGATGGATACCGCGCGCATGCCCGAGCTGCGCAACGCCGTCATGACGGGCATGAAAAAGCGTCGCGCGGAACTCAAAAACGCTATCGGCTAGCGAGCCATTTTCGCTCCCCAAAGGCACTCATTGGGGACAGACTTAAATGAGTGCCCCTGGGCACCAAGTTGATTGCCAAAGAGCTCCGTCAAGTTGCGGTGGAATAGTTCTTGTTTTTCGGCTTATGCCGCCCAAATAGGAACTATTCCACCGCAACTGCGTTTTGGGCGGAGATGCGCAACAGAATCGCGCCATTTGGATAAATACGCTTGTGGTTTCTTTAAAGACGCCTTAAACGCCGCTGAATATCTTTGGAAAGAAATGCCTGCTCGGTATTATGCTGCTCGTATATGAACGGTAGCAGTCAGGAGACCACGTGCGAAACAACGCATCGCGGGACGAGTATATGCCGCAGCATAGCAGCAGATATGAGACGAAGGGCACGTCTTCGCGTGGCCTTGCCGACGCTCGCGTCCGCGTGACGAAGATTGCCGCCATTGGGATGCTAACGTTGGCGATTATTATCCTCGGAATTACCGCCAAAACCTACGCGTCGGAGCGAATGGCACGCTCAGATGCGTCAACGGTACAGACGCAAAACGAGAAGGTTTCAAAGTCCAAAGCGTCGGCAGATCTCAAGACGAGACTTTCGAAGGCGGACTTCAACGATATCCCTTCGGGTGATACCGTTCAGACCTTCTCGTTGGTGGATAACAAGACTCCTACCTTGGAGGATGAGAGCCTTGCCTTGCTCCAGGATGCCCTGAGTCGGGCGCAGGAGCTAGGCGATGTGGGCGTGGTGTTCTACGACCTGTCAAGCGGCAAGGGCGTGACGTATAACCCCGATGTCGAGGTTTACGGCGCGAGTAGCTACAAGGCGCTCTATGCGTTGTACATCTGCGAATCTCTGGTCGAGACGGGTCAGGTTTCACTCGATGATTCCCTTGGCACCTATGGTGGCTACAACATGGGTTGGCAGACGGTGCGCGACCTGATCGATGCCGCGGTCGTTAATTCGGACAACGATTCGTTTATTGCGTTACGCGCGGCGTTTGACCGTGTCGGTTACGAGGATTGGATTGCCAGTCTTGGCATCGATTACGATACCGCACTCGATCCAATGAGTGATTTTCCCACCTATTGCCCGCGCACCTCGGCCAAATTGTGGCGCGAGATGAGCGAGTATTTGAGCCGTGATACCGAGACGTCGCAATGGCTATCGGATCTTCTGGCCTCTACGACCCGGTCCTTTATCCGCGACGGCATTGCGGACGACCAAGCCCTGGTGCGCAACAAGGCCGGCTGGATTAGCGAGGATGGTTGCTATTCGACATGCGATGCGGGCCTCATCGATGTCGATGGCGACACCTACATTATGAGCATCATGACATCGATGCCATGGAGTGATCGCTCGAGTGAGCTGGTGGCTGCGATTGCTAAGATATTCTTTGATACGCGAGCTGCGCTGGCCTAACGTGTTCGTTTGACGAGGTCAAACAAAATGCTGGTACCATACCGTGGTTGAGAATTTCGTATAGGTTTGGGGAATGGCATGGCTACCATCGCGATTATCGGTGCGCTCGAAAAAGAGATCATGCAGATTAAGGAAGAGTTGAGCAACGTTTGCATGGTACAGGAGGCGGGCTTGAACGTTGTGACCGGCGGGCTCGACGGCCTGTCGATTGTCGCCACGACGGCGGGTATGGGCACGGTAAACGCTGCCGCCGCAACACAGCACCTCATTAGCAAGTATGCTCCACAGGCAGTTGTGTTT
>USNA01000269.1 GCA_900555955.1 uncultured Collinsella sp.
GGCGAGAGCAGTCCGCCCGCCGGTGCCGCCTCTGCTGCCGTGGTCGAAGCTGCCGAGCAGGCCGCCCTTGCCTTTGAGCAGGCCATGTACAAGTTCGAGACGCACCGCGCGCTCGCCGTGTGCGACGACTACCTGCGCGCCGCAAACAAGCGCTGGAGCGATGCCTCCAAGGCCGCCAACAAGCTCGAGGGCGAGCCAGCCAACGCCGCCATGAAGCAGGCCCTGGTCGACGCCTTTACCGAGCTGCGTGTGGCGACCGTCCTGATGCACGGCATCGTCCCGACCGGCTGCGAGCTCATCTGCGAGTACTTCGACGTCGACCCGGTCGCCTTCTTTAGCTGGGACAACATCTTTGCCTCCACGGACGAGTTTGTGGAGAGCCTGGGCGAGAAGCCCGGCGACCACCGCGTAAAGCCGCTGCCCCCGCGCTTCGACTTCTTTAGCAAGCACGAGAGCCAGTACTAAAGCACGCCAGCAGCAGCGTGCCCGGAAAGTAGTCAAATTGGGACGGGAAGGAAAGACGGATGTCCAAGCCGCGTCGTCGTAAGCAGAAAAAGCAGGTTAAGCCCGAGCTCAGGCTCAGGCAATTTGCCGCTACCGAGCTTTCCGACCAGCTTGCCGCCCTTCCCTGCGCCGCCGACCTGCCGCGCTTTATGGTCGACACGGTCGCCGGCGCCTATGCCCCCACCGATGCCGAGCTCATGATCGAAGGCTTTGGCGCCGCGGCCACACGCCCAGTCACACTGCGCGCCAACACGCTCAAGGCGACCGCCGAGGGCATCGCCGCCGCACTCGACGAGGCCGGCATCGCGCACCGCCCCGTCGCATGGTATCCGGACGCCTTCATCCTGCCCGAGGCCCAAGTTTCCGACCTATGGGACCTCGACATCTACCGTGACGGCAAGATCTACCTGCAGAGCCTGTCGTCGATGATGCCGCCGCTCGTGCTGGGCGCTCAGGCCGGCGAGGACATCCTGGACATGTGTGCGGCCCCCGGCGGAAAGACGACGCAAATCGCCGCCCTCACCCAGGGACAGGCGCACCTCACTGCCTGCGAGATGAGCATTCCCCGTGCCGAAAAGCTCGAGGCCAACTTGGGCCGCCAGGGCGCCAAAAACGTGCCCGTCATGCGTATTGACGCACGCGAGCTTGACGAGTTCTTCCGCTTTGACCGCATCCTGCTCGACGCTCCCTGCACCGGCACGGGCACCGTCATCAGCGGCAACGAAAAGAGCTTGCGCGGCCTCACCGAGCAGCTGCTCGTCAAGTGCGCCCGCTCGCAGCGCGCGCTTCTGGATCGCGCCATGGGGGCACTCAAACCGGGCGGCACGCTCGTCTATTCGACGTGTTCGATCTTGCCGCAGGAAAACGAGGATGCCCTGCAAGAGGCCCTCGACAAGCACATGGACTGCGAGCTCATCCCCCTCGACGGCACGCCGAGCGAAAGCGAAGCGCGTCGCGCCCAGGAAGCTGGTGAGGAACCCCGCATCGAGTCCAACGCTCTCACCGAGGCAATCGCCGCTGGCCACATCTCGGCCATTGCCAACGGCATGCCCGGCACGCTGACCATTCCGCCCAGTCGCGACTTTGAGGGCTTCTATATCGCCCTGGTCCGAAAACGCAGCTAGCGCACGGATTCAAAACTCAACAAGCTATCGCCGTGCGCGCCTGTCCTGCTGGTCCTTATGCCGCGCAAGCGCTTCACGCTCCTTGCGCTCGGCCTTTTTGCCCTTAATGGCCGTGACCACAAAGTAGATGACCGCGGCGGCAACGATTGCGCCCACGCATAGGCCAATCGAGCCCAACATTGCCGAGAATTCCATACCGCGTCACCTCTCTTTTGTATACGGGACATTCAAGATAGCACCTCGATTCCCGCCACCACAGCTCCTTCACGTTCGCCGGCCCTTCAGTCTAACGGATGGCGCGGCGGGGAAAAATCAACTCGTCAAACGATTTAGCACTCGCAACGCCGGTCGTACACTGCCGACCGCACAACATAGAAACGGACCGCCATGGATTCTCTCAACGATTTGAACGAGCGCGTCGACGCCTTTGTCGCCACCAGTTCCTTCGATACGCCTGCCGCGACTAACGACCAAGCCCCCATTGATGTTCCCGCCGAGGTTCACGAGGACATCGTCGCCTCGGTCGACTTCTCCGAGGTAGAGCTTGCAAACGAATTTACCGAGCCCCAGGTGGCCGTAACTCCCAACGGCCTTTTGCCCATGGAGCCGCTGCCCATCGACGGACGTCTGCGCAAGGCGGCCCTCCGCATGCCCGATGAGATCGAGGAGGCCAGCGGCTTTACGCTCTTTGGCCGCCGCATCAAATCGCTCATCTAAACCACCGCCGTGGGGGGCATCCGTGGCGATG
>USNA01000270.1 GCA_900555955.1 uncultured Collinsella sp.
TAAGCTTTCCGAGGTCTGGGCAAAGGGCGGCGAGGGTGCGCTCGACCTGGCCGATGAGGTTATGCGCCTGATCGAGCAGCCGAGCGAGCTCAAGTTTGCCTACGAGGACGGTGCCGATGTGGCCGACGCCCTGGAGGCTGTTGCCACCAAGGTCTATCGCGCCGACGGCGTCGACTTTACGCCGGCTGCCAAGCGCCAGCTCGCCGAGCTGCGCGAGAACGGCTTTGGCAACCTGCCGGTGTGCGTGGCCAAGACGCAGTACAGCTTTAGCGACAACGCCAAGGCTCTGGGCGCTCCCGAGAACTTCCGCATCACCGTGCGCGAGCTCAAGGTTTCCGCCGGTGCCCACTTTGTGGTCGCGCTGACCGGCAGCGTTCTGACCATGCCCGGCCTGCCCAAGGTTCCCGCGGCCGAGAACATCGACGTCGACAACGACGGCAACATCACCGGCCTGTTCTAAGCCTGCTGCTCATAGCCGCTTGCCCACCCCGTCGCGCCTACCAAGGCCCGGCGGGGCTTTTTGATCCTTAGGCCCGCGCATGTCTTGTAGATACCGGCGGGCTTTGCCCATCATAGGCTTTTGCGCGGGTAGAATGCATGGATAACTTGATGCTTGCTGGCGACGGAAAGGAAACGTTGCATGGACCAGGATAAGACGACCGTAATGGGCGGATATGGTTCCGCGCAGGCTGGCGGCAGCGCCGATGCGCCCCGCGTCGTTCCCAGCCCCGGTTATACCGATCCCGCCGCGACGCAGCCTTCTGCCGAGCCTACCCGGGTTATGGGCTATGGCGACACGGCGCAGGATTCTTACGCTGCATCTTCGCAAGGCCCCTATGGCAACGCAGCTCCGGACCCGTTTGATTACGCGCCGCAGGATTCTTATTCCGCCTCGACGTCGAATCCCTATAATAACCTGCCGCAAAATCCCATTCCGCAGCCTCAGCAGACGACGTATATGCCGCGCACGGCGCAGGCCCAGCCTCGATATGAGTCGCGCGATCCGTATGCGCGCCAACCTTATCGCGACTATCCCAAATCGATCCCGCAGTATGGTGAGGACGAGGAAGAGACGCCGTCGCGTTCGTCGAGCGTGATCAAGAAGATCCTCATTGTGTTGGCGATCTTTTTTGCGCTGTCGGTTGTGTTTGCCATCGTGACGGGCATGCTCAACAAGCGAGGTGCTACAACCAGCACGACGGCTGAGCAGACAGAGGTCGACCAGACAGGTGCAGTAGAGCTGGGCGATATCCCGGGGCAGTACTGGTCCAACGCTAAGAAGCTTCTCAAGTCGCGTGGCGCCGATCTTTCGAATGCCGTGGTCCTGACTGATGATGGCTCAACGCCCGTCGTCGATGCCAACTGGGTTGTTACTTCTGCCCACTATAACGACAACGGTAACCTTGAAATTCAACTCACGCACAAGAACAGCTCGGGCAACTCGTCCGACGGCCAAAGCGGCACCGACAGCTCGAGCTCCAACATGCTGGAGGACCTGAGCAACAAGGCACAGGAATTGGGAGACAAGGCGCAAGAGCTGGGCGATACGACACAAAACCTGGGCGATACCGCGCAGAACTTGGGAGACATGGCGACGGATGCCTGGAACGCCCTACAAAACGGCATTTCGGGCGCACAGGGAAACTAGCGGCCGAGCGGAGCGGGGCTACAGCTGCTCTGCCGGACGGTCGGGCGAGCTAAAGCCCGAGTCAAACGTAACGACGCATGATGCATCGGGCCGGCGCTCGTGCACGATGCGCGTGACGAGCTCCAGCAGCTCCTCGTCGGATATGTCAAAGCCGTCGGGACGCACCAGGTCAAATGACACAAAGCCATCGTGTTCGTGCAGGTCGTGGATGGAAAGCGTGGGGTCGATCTGCGCTACGCCGCGCTTGACCCAGCCGCGCAGGTCGTCACCGGTCGTTGCGATGGGGTCGCAGTGCAGTGTAATGTCGATGCCCATCTGGCGTTTGATGTCGTGTTCGATGGTGTCCAGGATCTCGTGGTGCTCAAAGGCATCGCCCTCGCCGGGCATTTCCACGTGTGCGCTGGCAAACTGGCGGCCGGGGCCGTAGTCGTGCACCATCAGGTCGTGTGTGCCCAAGACCTGGGGGTACGACATAATCCTGTCGCGAATCGCTTGAACGAGCTTGGGGTCGGGCGCTTGCCCCAGCAGCGGGCTGATGGCGTCGCGTACCAGGCCCATGCCGCTGATGCAAATGAAGATGCCCACGCCCAGGCCCGCCCAGCCGTCGAGATCAAAGCCTGTCGCTTGCGAAATAAGCGCCGCCGCCAAGACCGAGCCCGAGGGGATGACATCGTTTTTTGAGTCCTTCGCCGCGGCGGTGAGCG
>USNA01000271.1 GCA_900555955.1 uncultured Collinsella sp.
GAGAGCGGGTCGCGGATGGCGCCGCCCACGCAGGTGGCGGCACCGCCGAAGGGCTCGATCTCGGTCGGGTGGTTGTGGGTCTCGTTCTTAAACAGGAACAGCCAGTCCTGGTCCTCGCCGTCGACATCGACCTTCACCTTGACAGTGCAGGCGTTGATCTCCTCGGACTCGTCGACATCGGTCATGACGCCGGTCTTCTTAAGGTACTTGGCGCCGATGGTGCCCATGTCCATGAGGCAGACGGGCTTGGCGTCGCGGCCGAGTTCGTGGCGCATCTCCATGTAGCGGTCGAAGGCCTGCTGCACCACGGCGTCGTCGATCGTCACGTCATCCAGGACGGTGCCGAAGGTGGTGTGGCGGCAGTGGTCGGACCAGTAGGTGTCGATCACGCGGATCTCGGTGATGGTGGGGTCGCGGTCCTCATCGCGGAAGTACTGCTGGCAGAAGGCGATGTCCGCCTCGTCCATGGCAAGGCCGCGCTCGGTGATAAAGGCGGCAAGGCCGGCCTCGTCGAGCTCGCGGAAACCGTCGAGCACTTCGACAGGCTGCGGCTCGGGTGTCTCAATGTGCAACGTCTCGGGCAGGTCGAGCGAGGCGATGCGCGCCTCGACGGGGTTCACCACGTAGTGCTTGATGGCCTCGATGGCGGCTTCGTCCAGAGTGCCCGAGATCATATAGACCTTGGCGGAGCGCACGGCGGGGCGCTCGCCCTGGCTGATGAGCTGCACGCACTCGCTGGCGGAGTCGGCGCGCTGGTCAAACTGGCCAGGCAGGAATTCGACGGCAAAGACGGCGCCATCGCTTGCGGGGAGCTCGTCATAGGTCACATCGACCTGGGGCTCACTAAAGACGGTCGGCACGCAGGAGCGGAAAAGCTCCTCGTCGATGCCCTCGACGTCGTAGCGGTTGATGATCCTCAGGGCCTCGATGCCCTTGATGCCGAGAATCTCGGTCAGCTCGCCCTTGAGCTGCTGAGCCTCGACGTCGAACCCGGGTTTCTTCTCCACGTAGATACGAGAGACCATTGGTTCCTGCCTTCCTGATCGGTTGGGCGTACGGTACGGTATGCGGCAGCGGTCGGTTTGCGGGGACTGCCCTGCGGTCGCCTTGAGCCACATGTTTGTAAACCTCACTATGATACGACAGCTCGTGGCGCGTTGCGGACGGCGAGGGTGCTACAGTGATGCGCAAACAAGAGAAAGGCATCACATGGCATTCGTTTCACTCGCCATCATCGCGCTCGTGGCCTTTGCAAGCCCCTTCATCGCCTCGTCGATTCCCGGAAAACCCGTTCCCGAAACGGTCTTTTTGCTCGTGTTCGGCGCAGTGCTGGGACCCCATATGCTCGGCGTCATCCATGTAGATGCCGAGGTCTCGCTCGTGTCAGAGCTCGGTCTGGCATTTTTGTTCCTGCTTGCCGGCTTTGAGATCGATCCCAAGAACATCACGGGCGTCGAGGGCCGCTACGGTATGGCCACGTGGGCTGTCACATTTTGTATCGCCTGGCTTGCCGTGCGCTTTACCCCGTGGTTCTCGGTCAGCCATTTCGACGGTATCGCCGTGACGCTCGCCTTGACCTCGACGGCGCTTGGGGCGCTCATGCCCATCTTGCGCGAGCGGTTGCTTGCCGGAACGCGCGTCGGTGATTCGATTCTTGCCTATGGTACGTGGGGCGAGCTCGGCCCCGTGCTCGCCATGTCGGTACTGCTGTCTGCCCGTACGGGCATCGAGACGCTGCTGATCTTGGGCTTATTTGCCGCCGTGTGCGTGCTGCTTGCCGTGGTCCCCAGCCGCTCCAAACGCGTCGGCAGCCGCTTCTTTGCGTTTGTCGAGGAGCGCGCCGATACCACGTCGCAGACGTTCGTACGCCTGACAGTGCTTATTTTGGTCACGCTCGTGGCGTTCTCGGCCATCTTTAGCCTCGATATCGTATTGGGCGCTTTTGCCGCCGGCTTTGTCCTGCGCTATATCATCCCCGAGGGCAACCATACGCTTGAGACCAAGCTCGACGGCCTGGCCTACGGCTTTTTGATCCCGGTGTTCTTTACCGTGTCGGGCGCTAAGATCGACCTGACGGCCGTGGTGTCGCGCCCCGGGCTGCTCGTGGGCTTTATCTTGGCGCTGCTGATCATTCGTGCCGTGCCCATTCTCATCTCTATGAGCATTTGTCCCGTGACGCGCGATGTGTCGGCGTATGGCCGCATTACCGTGGCGCTTTACTGCACCACGGCGCTGCCGATCATCGTTGCCGTAACGAGCGTGGCCGTCAACGCGGGCGCGCTGTCGCAAGATATTGCGTCGGTCATGGTTGCCGCCCGGGCACACCCGGGCTGCTTGTGTCTGCATCGATG
>USNA01000272.1 GCA_900555955.1 uncultured Collinsella sp.
ATTGAGCAATAGCGTAAAGGTCAAACCCGCCCTGCGGCGTGCTATCGACCGTGTCGGGAGCCTGTGAATTAAAACTCACCGGAACCATGCGCTTTGAGGCGCGGTAACACGTGCCGTCGGTGGCGACGGGCGGCTCATCGACCGTGAGCTCGTAATCGCCGGGCTTGAGCTCGATACCGTCACCTTCGGAATTGACGTATTGATACTCGTCGATTGCTTGTCCCTTGAGCGTGCGGCCCACGATATGGACGAGCATTTGGCTGTCGCCGCGCGCGGTATCCCACGTCGCGCCTTCCTTAACCTCGACTGACACATGCACCGAGCGCGTGCGGCTGAGCGATTGCTCGACGGACATCTCGACCTTGGCGGCGTCTTGGCGCTGCTGCTCGACATGGCCCCAGATGCTGCCGATTGCCGAGCAGGCGATAACGCCGGCCATGAAGGCGATGAGGATGGGGCCGAGCGGAGAGCGGCGACCTGCGTCTTCCTCATGAGCCAGGTCGGGGCGATGCGTTGGCGCAGGCGCCTGAGCACCCTGCGCGGGCACGTCGAGAATGCTGAAAGATGCCGTACTGCCGGGGTCGATGGTGTGGCGCGGTTGCGGGGTCTTTGCCGGCGAGATGGACATGTCGGCTGGCTCACTCAGCGTGGCCGTGGCATCGGCCTTTGCCTCGTCGGCCTCGGCCTGAGCCCAGGCCTGTTCAAAAGTCAGGGGCTCGGCGGCATCGGAGGCGGCGTCCGTCTCGACGGCATCGTTGCCGGTCTCGTCCTCGTCGCTCGACACGTCACGCGGCGCGGGCTCGTCCCACTCCTCGTCCGGAGCCTCGCCCTCGCTATACCACCATTCAAAATTATCGATATCCATACGGGGCGCCCCTTAGGCCTCGCAAATAAACACTTGCTAGTCTTATACCCGCAGACGGCGCCGGAGCTCGCCGACACAGACAGGAAAACCGTCACAACATTCGACGCTTTTCCTCGTTTTCGAGATTTTCGCCGAATGTTGTGATGGTTTGGGCGACTGGCTGGCAGCGCAATGCGACAAAGGGACTGCCCCTTTGTCGCATTCTGTTAGAGTTGCAGGGATTGAATCCCGCTTATTCATGCGACATTGGAGTGACAGCCTTGATCGCCGCAACCACGCCTAAAAGTAAGTCAACCGCCGCCGCGCTCTCCCCCGCGCGCACTAAGCTCTGCTTGGCGCTGCTCGTGCTGTTGGGATTCTCGCTCGGCTGCTCCGAGTTCGTGGTCATCGGTATCGAGAGCGACTTGGCGACGGAACTCGGCGTATCACTTGCCACCGCAGGCCAACTTATTAGCGTGTTCGCACTGGTCTACGCTATCGCGACGCCGGTGCTTGCGCTCAGCACGGGGCGGTTCCGCCGCTACCAGCTGCTCGTGTGCTACAGCATCGTCTTTGTGCTCGGCAACCTGGTCATGGCGTTGGCGCCCAACTTCCAGGTGCTGTTTATCTCGCGCATCATCTTGGGCTCCGTCTCGGGCGCACTGCTCGCCGTGGGCGTGACGTACATCCCCGAGCTGCTGTCCCCGCAGCAAACTTCACTTGCCATCTCGGTGGTATATGGTGCGTTTTCCGTGGCAATGGTCTTTGTCACTTCGATCGGCAAGTTTGTGGCCGACACGCTCGACTGGCACGTGGCCATGTACGGCACGCTGGCCTTTGCCGTTTTGATCTGCGGAGCGCTCGTGGCGTTTATGCCGCGCGCCGGTCAGACCGATGAGCCCGCCACCTTCCGCGAGCAGGCGGGGCTGCTGCGCGAGCCGAGCATCATCACCGGTATGCTCATCTTCTTGTTTGGCGTGGGGTCGGTCTATGTGTTCTACGGCTACGTGACGCCTTATCTTGAGCAAGTGCTGGGTATGGGCACCGTTCAGGCGAGCACCACGCTTATGGCCTACGGCGTGTTCTGCCTGGTTTCGAACATCCTGGGTGGATGGATCGATGCGCGCTTTGGCATGAAAGCGTTGCTCGTGACGTTTGCGCTGCAGGCGGCAGCACTGGTCGGGCTGTTCGCCGTGGGTAGCGCCATGCCGCTCGCGCTCGTCTTTGTCTTTAGCTTGGCGTTGCTCATGTACCTGTTCTCGGTGTCGTGCATCACGCACTTTATGGACGTGGCACGCAGCCGCCATCCCAAGTCGATGGTACTCGCAAGTTCGGTTGAGCCCATGGCGTTTAACGTCGGCATCTCGTTTGGCACCGCAGTGGGCGGCGCCGTGGTAAGCAGCATTGGCATTGCGTACGTGGGCGCAGTGGGCGCCGCGTTCTCGCTTGTGGCCTGGGCGCCCACGCTGGGGACGATTAAGCTTGGTCGTCGGGTTGCCG
>USNA01000273.1 GCA_900555955.1 uncultured Collinsella sp.
GCAGCCCCGGCCTTTCCTTTGCCTAGCGTGACCCTCGCGAAGCGCGTGAGCGATAGGGAAAGGAAAGGCCGGGGCGAACAACCCGCAGCGCAGCCAGTGTTCGCGTTACGGCAGGATATGGAAGCCGAGCGAGGCGATATCCTTGGCAAAGCCGCGCACGGTGTCGAGCGAGACCTCGTACGGATCGCGACCGATGTTCTTGCGCTTGGCCAGGATGCTGTTGGGCACCGTGATGATCTGGCAACCGCAGGCTTCGGCCTGGTAGATGTTGATGAGCTCACGCGTGGACGCCCACAGGACCTCGCAGTTGGGCTTGGCGGCAGCCTTCTTGACCGACTCCGTCACAAACGGAATGGGATCGACGCCGGTATCGGCGATGCGGCCGGCAAAAAGCGAGATGATGGACGGCGTCTCGGCGTCGACGGCCTCGACCATCTCGTCAACCTGCTCGGGCGTAAAGATGGTGGTGACGTTGACCTTGATGCCGTCGGCCGAAAGCTTGCGGACCAGCTCGGCGGTGGACTCGCCCTTGGTGGTCACGCACGGAATCTTGACGTAGACGTTCTCGGCCCAGGTAGCGATCTCGCGGGCCTCGACCTCCATGGCCTCGACGTCGTCGGCAAAGACCTCAAACGACACAGATACATCGGTAATGTGGGTCAGGACCTCCTTGGCAAACGCGCGGTAATCCGTCACGCCACCCTTCTTCATAAGGGACGGGTTGGTCGTGAAACCCTGAACGTTGCCGTTCTCGTACATGTCGAGCATGCCCTCGAGGTTTGCACCGTCAGCGAACACCTTGATTGCCATCTGCCTGATTCCTTTCGTTTGCACGCGGGCGTTGAACTGCTAAACACTTTACCTACGTTTATCAAGGCGTGAGCTGCGGGTTTTTATCTTCTCGGCGAACGGTATAAACACCTCAGTGTTTGGATTGATAAATCGATTGAGCATGCAAAAGCAAAGAGTCGCAGTTTGAGCAAACGTCAGAACGCGGGATTCATTAGATGAGGCCGAAATGCTGCATGGCGGTGACGGTGCCGTCGTGTGCGACATCGTCGGTCACGTAGTCGGCGAGCGCCTTGACCTCGGGCATGGCGTTGCCCATGGCGACAGCCGTCTCGACGGCAGCGAGCATGCCCAGGTCGTTGCCCGAATCGCCAAAGCCAAAGGTGCGCGCATTTCCCTCGCGGCCCAGATACGTCAGCGCTCGCGCCACGCCCACGCCCTTGTTGATGCCCTTGGGGCTCAGCTCGCGATTCTGGCCACCGGTGTTGCAGGCCTCAGAATAGCGCTCGATAAAGCCGTCATCGTTGGCTACGCGAGCCAAACTGGGCACATTGAGGCATACCTTGCCCACGCGCAGACGGCCGTCGACGCGCATTTCCTCGGTGCTGTGCACCACAGAAGTGCCGATCAGAGACGACTGCTCAACACCCGCGGGTTCCAGGGCAAAAGTAGCAACGTTGGTCTCGAAAAAGGCCTCAATCCCTGCCGCGGCCATACGGCGTGCAAGCTCCTCGACAACGTCCTCGTCAAAGCAGTCCTCGTGTACCACGCGGCCCTCGACCTCGAGCGTGGCTCCCGCCATGGCAACGACACCCGCAGGCTCCAAAGCACGCAGGCCATCGGCAATCAGCCACAAGGGACGACCCGTGCAGATAAATGCTTGGTGGCCCGCATTGCGCAGACGACCAAATGCATCGACAACGGCCTTCGACGGGTGGACCGCATTGAAGTCCTTATCGGTCATATCGTCGGGATCGAACGACGTCAGCGTGCCGTCCACGTCAAAAAAGAGCACAGCGGGTTCGGGACACGCATCAATCATATGGGTTCCTTTCGAGGATAAGGGCAAACGAAGCATCCATCATATAATGGAGCGACGCAACCAGAGAGGTCACCCATGGAATTTTACGCAAGCTGCCCCGAGGGCTTTGAGTCCGCACTCGCCGATGAGCTTAAACGCCTCGGGCTTTCGCATGTCCGCCGCCTGAAGGGCCGCGCCACGTTTGAGGGCGAGCTCGAAGAAGGCTACCGCGCCTGTCTATGGTCGCGCCTGGCGAGCCGCGTGTTCGTGGTACTCGGACGCTTTGAGGCACAGGATGCCGACGAGCTGTACGATAGCGTTTACGACATCGCCTGGGAGACCATCATCCGCCCCGGAGCCACCATCGCCATCACCGCCCGCGGCGTGACCGAGCAGCTGCGCAACACGCGCTTCTCTGCCCTGCGCGCCAAAGACGCGCTGTGCGACCGCCTGGCCGAGACCACGGGCCGTCGCGCCGATGTCGATGCCGCCGAACC
>USNA01000274.1 GCA_900555955.1 uncultured Collinsella sp.
GGGGCGCCCGACATGAGGTCGGAGCCGCTAGCCGTCTTGGGGAACGCCATGACGTCGCGGATGGAGTCGGAACCGGTGAGCAGCATGCACACGCGGTCCAGGCCCAGAGCGAAACCGCCCATCGGGGGCGCACCAAACTTGAGGGCCTCCATGAGGAAGCCAAACTGAGACTCGGCGCGCTCCTCGGTAAAGCCCAGGAGCTTGAGCATGGACATCTGCATCTCGGCGTTGTGGATACGCATACCGCCGCCGCCGGCCTCAAAGCCGTCCATGACAAAGTCGTAGGTGCAAGAACCGGCCGCCAACGGGTCGGCCTCGATCTTGGCGATGTCGGTCTCGGTCGGCAGGGTGAAGGGCTGATGCTCGGCCGCATAGGCCTTGCGGTCCTCATCCCAGTGGAACAGCGGGAAGTTGACGACCCACAGGAAGTCGTGGCCCTCGCGCTTGATCTCGAGTGCGTTGGCCATGTGAGAACGCATGCCACCCAGGATCTCGTCAGAGAGCAGGCGCGGGCCGGCGGCGAACATCACAAGGTCGCCGGGCTCGACGTCCATGCGCTCACGCAGAGCAGCCATCTCCTCGTCCGAGAAGAACTTGACGATGGGGCTGTTGATGGAGCCATCCTCGCGGAAGGCGATCCAGGCCAGGCCCTTGGCGCCAAACGTGGAGGCCACGCCAGCGAGCTTATCGATCTTGGCACGTGCCCAGGCACCGGCGCCCTTGGCGTTAATGGCCTTGACGACAGAGCCCTCCTCGTTCGCGGCAGTCGCAAAGACCTTGAACTTGGAGCTGGCAAAGATGTCGGTCAGGTCGACCAGGTGCATGCCATAGCGGGTATCGGGCTTGTCGGAGCCATAGGTGTCCATGGCCTCCCAGTAGTTCATGCGACGCAGCGGCGTGGGCATCTCGACGCCCATGCGGCCGAAGGCATCGGCCAGGACCTCTTCGAGCGCGCTCATGACATCGTTCTGGTCCACGAAGGACATCTCGATATCGACCTGGGTGAACTCAGGCTGACGGTCGGCACGCAGGTCCTCGTCGCGGAAGCACTTGGCAACCTGGTAGTAGCGCTCGACGCCACCGACCATGAGCAGCTGCTTCAGAAGCTGCGGGGACTGCGGCAGGGCGTAGAAGTTACCCGGCTGAATACGGCTGGGAACGATGAAGTCTCGAGCGCCCTCGGGCGTGGACTTAAACAGGGAGGGCGTCTCGACCTCCATGAACTCACGGTTGTGCAGCGCCTCGCGAATGGCAAAGGTGAAGTCGGAGCGCAGCTTGAGGTTGGCCATCATCTCGGGACGGCGGAGGTCCAGATAGCGATAGCGCAGGCGGGTGTCCTCGCTGGTCTCGATGCCGTCCTCGATCTGGAACGGCGGGGTAACGGACGTGTTGAGCACCTCGGCGTGGTCGGTCAGGACCTCGATCTCGCCGGTCGCGAGCTTGGTGTTGGTGGTCTCCTCGCCACGGGCGCGCACGACGCCGTGAATCTTGATGGGCCACTCGGGACGCATGGTCTCGGCGATCTTAAAGGCATCGCCATCGGAGTGCTCGGGGTCGAAGGTGAGCTGCGTGATGCCCTCGCGGTCACGAAGGTCGCAGAAGATAAGGCCGCCGTGATCGCGGCGACGGCTCACCCAACCGGTGAGGGTGACCTCTTCGCCCACGTTCTCGAAGCGAAGCTCGCCGCAGGTACGGGTGTGCATGGAATGCTCATCGATGGGACGGGTCTGGCTCATACCAGTGATCCTCCTTTATGGATCTGTGCCGCCCCGTGTCGTTCCGGGCGGCGTCGTACAGATTTGCCCAGCCTGCGTAAACCGCGCAGCCAGACATGGCGTTCTATCTTATCGCAACCGCGTCGATGTGCCGCGAAAAAGTAGCTCTTGCCCAATGACTTGACGGAGACGAAACAATTGATGCACCGCAGCCGTCGCCCAGGCGCACGGCGTGCGACAATGTGCCCCAATACAACTGCACTCGGAAAGGCCCGCCATGACTGCACGCCTCATCGTTATGGATATCGACTCCACGCTCATCAACCAAGAGGTCATCGACCTGTTGGGCGAAGAGGCCGGCGTGGGCGAGCAGGTGGCACAGATCACCGAGCGCGCCATGCGCGGCGAGCTCGACTTTAAGCAAGCACTCGAGGAACGCGTGGGGCTGCTCGCCGGCCTGGACGAGAGCGTACTCGAGCGCACCTTTGAGCGCGTGACATTTACCCCCGGCGCGCTAGAGCTTGTGCGCTCGGCACACAGCAAGGGCTGGAAGGTCGGCGTGGTAAGCGAAACGCGA
>USNA01000275.1 GCA_900555955.1 uncultured Collinsella sp.
AGTCGCTCTCCCACATTAAGGATTACCCGCGTGTGGCCGTGTCGGGCCTGGCTCAGATGGCGCGCGAGATTGAGCGCCGCGGGGGAGAGCTGGTGGACGAGGACGGGCTCATGAAGCGCGGCATGATCGTGCGCCATCTGGTACTGCCGGGACATGCAGACGATTCGTGTCGCGTGCTGGACCTGGTGTGGCAGACGGTGGGCGATGTGCCGATTTCGGTCATGAACCAGTACACGCCCAATGCGCTCATGCGCGAGCAGGGCGGCGACCTGGCGCGTGCTGTGACGCGCGAGGAGTACGAGCAGGTGCTCGACCATGCCGATGACCTGGGTTTTACGACGATGTTCTGGCAAGAGGGCGGCGCGGTAGACGAGAGCTTTACCCCGGCCTTCGACACCACCGGCGTCCTCACCAGCGCAAAGTAGCGCGTTCGTCGATGATTTTTCTGGGACGGGGATTAAAAAATCATCGAGAGGATCTCTTGCTCGAAAGGTAGTCAAAATGGCCCTGTCTCAAAAAGACTGGTTATTGGGCGTTGACAGTTGGCGAGCCGTAGGTAAAATATCAACTTGTCCTGGGGACGTAGCTCAGTTGGGAGAGCGCTGCCGTCGCATGGCAGAGGCCGAGGGTTCGACTCCCTTCGTCTCCACCCTTGGATTTGATAAGCCGCTGACATTGTGTCGGCGGCTTTTTTTAAAAAGAAAGGGCGGTACCATGGCCGAGCTTGAGTCCCAACCATTGTCTGACGAGGAGCGCGCCGAGTTGGAAGAGCTCCGCGCCGAGAAGGCCCGCCGCGAGGCTCAGGAAGAGGCTCGTCGCGAGCGTGAGGAGCTGGCTGCCCTGCGTGCGGAGCGCGCAAAGGCCGAGGAGGCCGCCGCGAATGCCGCATCCGAGCGCAAGCCCATGCCCGCACCCAAGTCCGCCGCCGCGAAGCCTGCGCCTGCCGCACCCAAACCTCAACCTAAAAAGGTGGCTCATCCCAAGCCCGCCGAGCCCAAGCCGAGTCGTGACGAGATGACCTTTGCCCAGCGCATGGTCACCTCCAAGGAGCCTACGGCCGAGGGCGAGATCCCCGGCATGGCTCCGGCTCAAAAAATCATCATCGTGCTCGCCCTCATCGCGTTTATCGTCTTTATGGTCTACACGATCACCGGCAGCATGGGCCTGCACTAACCTGTTCGCGCCGGGCTCCATGCCCGCACGTCCGCCTCGTCCAACCCTCAAATTCTGTACCACGCATCCGAAAGGTCGCCCCATGGCTTTGACCGACATCTCGCATCCCACCGACATTGCAATGCTCACCGATCTGTACGAGCTCACTATGGCCCAGGGCCTGTGGGAGAGCGGCAAGGCCAACGAGCAGGGTTGTTTTACCGCGTTTTACCGCGACCATCCCTTTGGTAGCGCCTACGCCGTCATGTGCGGTACCGCCGAGCTGCCCGAGCTGGTCGAGAACCTGCGCTTTACGCCCGAGGACATCGACTACCTCGCCTCGCTCCAGGCCCCGGCCGGCGGCGCGATGTTCAAGCCTGGATTCCTCGACTACCTGCGCGATTTTCGTGCGCATGTAAATATCGACGCCGTTCCTGAGGGCGAGCTCGTCTTTCCGCGCGAGCCCATGGTGCGCGTCACCGGCCCCGCGTTGGAGTGCCAGCTGCTCGAGACGGCGCTGCTCAACATTGTCGGCTTCCAGACACTTGTCGCCACCAAGACGGCGCGCGTGGTGTTGGCGGCGGACGGCCGTCCCGTGGCCGAGTTTGGCCTGCGCCGCGCCCAGGGTCCCGATGGCGGCCTGGCCGTCGCGCGCGCGAGCTACGTTGCCGGCTGCTCCTCTACGTCCAATGTACTCGCCGGGCGCCGCTACGGTATTCCCGTCTTTGGCACGCATGCGCACAGCTGGGTGATGAGCTTCGATTCCGAGCTCGAGGCCTTCCGCGCCTTTGCCAAGTCGAGCCCCAAGAACTGCACGTTGCTCATCGACACCTACGATGTGCGTGAGGGCTGCGAGCATGCCATTACGGTTGCCAAGGAGATGGAGGCGGCGGGTGAGCGCCTGTCGGCCATTCGCATTGACTCGGGTGACCTCGCCAAGCTGTCCAAGTATGTCCGCGGCCGTTTTGATGCCGAGGGCCTGCCCTATGTGGGGATCTCGGTTTCCAACGATCTTGACGAGTACACGATTCAGTCACTGCTCGACCAGGGTGCGCCTATCGATAGCTTTGGCGTGGGCACCAAGCTCGCGACCTGCTATGACCAGCCGGCGCTGGGCGGCGTGTACAAGCTTTCCGC
>USNA01000276.1 GCA_900555955.1 uncultured Collinsella sp.
CCGCCTCCTCGGATCGGCGTTGCCCTGCATCAGGTCGTCGACGAACCACTCCGATTCCTCAGCGCTCAGGTGGTCTCCCCCGACCAGCTTGGTGAGAATCGACTTCCATGTGATCTCGGCCATGATGCCCTCCTTGGCGTTTCGTCACGCCGTGTGATATGTATTCGTCGCCTCATTGTAATGGCTTGTCGTTTCGTCGCCCGTAATCTTCCATATTGCAAAACATCATCGGCTCCCGTCAGCGGGAGCCACTTACTTGTCCGGCCCGGACAGCGTGCCGACAATCAGGGCAGGCAACGCGGCAGGCACTCCACGATGCCGCTACGGGAGTCCCGACTGAAACGTTATGCAGTATCCCAAGGCTTTGCCGGGCAATGGATCGGACTCGCTGCAGGGTCAATGAGATCGCCGCGTGCGTACCAGGCCTTTGCACTGATGGGCACAGAATATGGCGGACAACGCACGCGTATATCGATTGATGCGCGCGTTGTCCTGAGACGATATAGGGAACCCCAGATAGCGGCATTTTACAAACGGTAGAATTCCAACGATTTCGCGATTTGCGTCGTGGGACAACGCACGCGTCAACCGATTGATGCACGCGTTGTCCTGCGGTATCGCTGTACAACACGCGCGAATCCATCAAAATCGTGCGTTGTACAGCGAATGAGGCTCGGCGAACCTCGATTCCGCGGCCCCGCGAATAATCGACGGGCTCAACCCGCGGACAAGCCCTTCCTCTCCCCTGAAAACGCAAGTGGCTCCCCTCACATCGAGGGGAGCCACTTACTCGTCTAGTCCGGAGAGCCTATCTCACTCTTCGTTCTGGCCGTGGCACATCTTGTACTTGCGACCGGAACCGCACGGGCACTGCGCGTTCTTGGACGTGCCGGGGAACGTACGGCCGTCGGACCACGGGGTCTTCAGCTCCTCGTTCTTCGGGCGCTTGTTGGCGGGCACCTTGCCTTCGGCATGGCTGATCGGAGCCGGGCCGGTGATCGGCGCAGTGGCCTCGCCTGCAGTGGATTCCTTGGCGGACTGGGCGATGGCGACCTTCTCGGCGGATTCCTCCGCAGTCTCAGCCTCATCGGCGTCCTCGACCTTGTCGACTTCGGAGCTCGCGGCACCGACGGCCTCTTCGGCCTCATCAACGGCGGCGTCATCGGACTCGATGCCGGCTTCCTCGCTCCTGGACACCTGCTGCACGTCGACGTGGAAGAGCAGCTGGACGGACTCCTCCTTGATCGCCTCGATCATGGAGTTGTACATCTGGTAACCTTCGCGCTGGTACTCGACCAGCGGGTCGCGCTGACCCATGCCGCGCAGGCCGATGCCATCCTTGAGGTAGTCCATCTCGTACAGGTGCTCACGCCACTTGCGGTCAAGCACGGCGAGGACCACGCGGCGTTCCAGCTGGCGCAGGCCTTCCTCACCGACCTTCTCCTCAAGTTCGGCGTACTCCTCCCTGGCCTGATCGACGAGGGAGTCGCGCACGGCCGCAACGGCCTTGTCGCCCTTGAGCTTGTCGGCGGCGTTCTTGGCGGCGTCCTGGTCAAGCTCGAACGGGAACACGGTCTTGAGGGCCTTGAACAGGCCGTCCCAATCCCAGTCGGAGGGCTTGCTGGAACCCTTCTGGGCACCCTTGATGTAGCTGTCGATGGTATCGGCGATGAAGCGCTCGATATCACCGTGAATGTCCTCGCCCTTAAGCACCGCCTGACGCTCGGAGTAGATGACGGTACGTTGTTTGTTCATCACGTCGTCGTACTTGAGGACGTTCTTACGGATTTCGAAGTTGCGAGCCTCGACGGTCTTCTGTGCGGTGCGCACACCCTTCGACACGCTTTTCGCCTCGATCGGCTCGCCTTCCGGCATGCCCTTGGCCATGACGCGGGCGACGAGCTGCGTGTTGAACAGACGCATCAGGTCATCTTCCAACGACAGGTAGAAGCGGGACTCGCCAGGATCGCCCTGACGGCCGGAACGGCCGCGCAGCTGGTTGTCGATACGGCGGGATTCGTGGCGCTCGGTGCCGAGCACGTACAGACCGCCAAGCTCGACGACCTCCTCATGCTCGTCCTTGACCTGCTCCTTGACCTCGGCCAAGGTGCCCGGCCAGCGCTTCTCGTACTCGTCCGGCGTGTCCTCGGGGGAATAGCCCTCGGACTTGAGCTTCTGGTCGGCCAGGAACTCGACGTTGCCGCCGAGCATGATATCGGTACCACGACCGGCCATATTGGTGGCGACGGTGACGGCGCCCTTGCGGCCGG
>USNA01000277.1 GCA_900555955.1 uncultured Collinsella sp.
ACCATGATCCTCCTGGTCGACAAGATCGAAAAAAGCTTCGGCGCGCGCGTCCTCTTTAGCGGCGCGTCCTTCCAGATCAACCCCGGCGAGCGCTTTGCGCTCGTGGGCCCCAACGGCGCCGGCAAAACCACCATGCTCAAGATCATCATGGGCATCGACAGCCCCGACGCCGGCCAGGTCCAGTACGCAAAGGACTGCCAGGTAGGCTACCTAGAGCAGGAAACCAACCTGGAGCAAAAGGACACCACCATCCTTGCCGAGGTCATGGCCGCCGCCAAGGAAATCCGTCGCATGGGCGAGCGCGCCAACGAGCTGCAGGCCCAGATCACCGAGCTCTCCGAGCAGGGCAAGGACGTCGATGCACTCCTTAACGAGTACGGCCAGGTCCAGGATCGCTTTGAGCACCTGGGCGGCTACGAGCTCGAGAGCAACGCCCGCAAAATCCTGTCCGGCCTAGGATTCAAAGTAACTGACTTTGAGCGCCCGTGCTCCGAGTTCTCGGGCGGCTGGCAAATGCGAATCGCGCTCGCCAAGCTCTTCCTGCGCCACCCCGACCTGCTGCTTCTGGACGAGCCCACCAACCACCTGGACCTCGAAAGCGTCCAGTGGCTGCGCGGCTTTATCGCCAACTACGACGGCGCCGTGCTCATCGTCAGCCACGACCGCGCCTTCATGGACGCCTGCGTCGACCACGTCGCCGCGCTTGAGAACCGCCGCGTAACCACCTACACCGGCAACTACAGCAGCTATCTCAAGCAGCGCGAGGACAACCTGGAGCAGATGCGCGCCAAGCGTGC
This sequence comes from uncultured Collinsella sp., assembly GCA_900555955.1. Taxonomy (GTDB): domain Bacteria; phylum Actinomycetota; class Coriobacteriia; order Coriobacteriales; family Coriobacteriaceae; genus Collinsella. The sequence goes on from USNA01000277.1 coordinate 798, forward strand.
TGCCCAGGAGCGCGATATCGCCCACATGCAAGTCTTCGTTGACAAGTTCCGCTACAAGCCCACCAAGGCAGCCCAGGCCCAGGAGCGCATCCGCAAGATCGAGCAGATCAAAAAGGAGCTCGTCATCCTGCCCGAGGGCCACAAGCACATCGACTTTAAGTTCCCCGACCCGCCGCGCTCGGGCGACATGGTCGTGGGCCTGGAGGGCGTCTCCAAGTCCTACGGCAACAAGCACATCTATAGCGACATCGACCTCAAACTCTACCGCGGCGAGCATGTGGCGCTCGTCGGCCCCAACGGCGCCGGCAAGTCTACCCTCATGAAGATCATCGCCGGTCTGGAGCCGCCCACCACCGGCACCCGCGATCTAGGCACCAATGTGGGTGTGGCCTACTATGCCCAGCACGCGCTCGAAGGCATGACCGAGTCCAACACTGTCCTGCAAGAAATTGACACCGTCACGCCCAAGTGGACCGTGCCGCAGCAGCGCAGCCTGCTGGGCGCCTTCCTGTTTAGCGACAACGATTCCATCGAAAAGCAGGTCCGCGTCCTCTCCGGTGGCGAAAAGGCCCGTCTGGCCCTGGCCAAGATGCTTGTGGCCCCCGAGGCGCTCCTGTGCCTAGACTGGACGAGCCCACCGACCACCTGGACATCGACTCGGTGGACATGCTCGAGAACGCCCTGCAAAACTTCCCCGGCACCATCGTACTGATCAGCCACGACGAGCACCTGGTGCGCGCCGTGGCCAACCGCGTGATCGATATCCGCGACGGCAAGGTCACGGTCTACGACGGCGACTACGACTACTACCTCTACAAGCGCGAGGACCTCGCGGCCCGCGACGCCGCCGAGGCGGCAGGGGAGAGTGCTCCCGCCGCGGCCAAGCCCACCAAAGCCAGCGCCGCCCAGGCCGACACTCCCGCCGCGGCGCCTAAGCCTGCGGAGGGCAAAAAGACCAAGGAGCAAAAGCGCGCCGAGGCCCAGGCCCGCGCTGCGCTCAACAAAAAGCTCAAGGGCGTGCGCAACCAGCTCAAGAAGATCGAGGCCGAGCTCGACAAAAAGCGCGCCCGCTATGACGAGCTTATGGAATTGATGGCAAGCGAAGAGCTTTATGCCGATCAGGACAAGTTCAACGCCGCGCTGGGGGAATATAACGGCCTTAAGCAAGAGCTGCCCAAGCTCGAGGACGAATGGCTGGAGCTTTCCACCCAGATCGAAGAGGAGACCGCGCGTGAACTCTCGTAAAGCCACCGCCGTGGCGATGAGCATCATCGCCATCGCCTGTCGCATCTGCGGCATCTTTATGAGCGCGATGACCGTGCTGCTGTGCTTTAGCGGCCTCACCGCCAAGCTGCAGATCGTGGGCTTTGTCGTCGAGCTTTCGCGCGCGCTGCCAAGCGCCATCGCCGGATACGGCGTCATCACATCGCCCTTTGGCGGCGTGTTCCGCCTGGATTACGCCGAGAATGGTG
>USNA01000278.1 GCA_900555955.1 uncultured Collinsella sp.
GAAACGGGGGACGCATCTGCATCCCCCGTTTTTGTTGTGATTACTCTAGGTCAATAAACTTAGTGCTTAGGATCTTGCCGTCTTTTACTAGCATTCTGGCCATGGTGGGGCCTCGGGTGCCTCTGGGGTAGCTGGCGCTGCCCGGGTTGAGGACTAAGCAACGGCCCACTTGGGCTTCTTTGGTTACGTGGGTGTGGCCGTTGATGGCTACGTCTACGGATCCCACCGGAAGGTCTTCGCGGTAGTGGGCTACGGCGAATTTGAGGCCTTCGTAGGTAAAAAGCGCAAGACGGTCTACATCGGGGCCGTAGTCGCGGTAGTAATCGTTGTTACCCAGTACGGCCCGCACGGGGGCGATGGTGCATAGGTGCTCGTAGTCCATCTCTGACGTGAGGTCGCCGGCGTGGATAATCAGGTCTGCGCCCTCAAGCTCATCCAGGAGCGCAGGCGAAAGATAGCCGTGGGTGTCCGAGATGATGTCGATGCGCTTGGCGCTTGCACTGTTCATGGGATCCCTTCCGCAAAAAACGATTCGGCAGATACATACAAAAAAGGCCCCACGGCTCCGCAGACGATGGGTCTACAGGGCTGCGGGGCCAGTGTGCTAGAGACTCAGAGCCTTCTTGAGCGGCACGACGCGGCGACGCGAAACCGGAACGCGTTCGTCGACGCCCGTAATGCCCAGCTGGATGGCACCCGAGGGCACCGTCTCCACATCCGTGACGCACGCCAAGTTGACGATATAGCGGCGGTGAACACGGAAGAAGCCAAAGTCGCAGAGCTTGGCCTCAAACTGCGCCAGCGAGGTCGTCGACAAAAAGCGATCATCGACGGTATAGATGCAGGAGTAATCGTCCTTAGCCATGATAAAGCGAATGTCGTCCACGGGAATGAGCACCTTGCGGCCGCCCTTTTCCACCGGGATACGCTCGATGGTCACCTTGCTGTCCGTAACCGGCTTGGCGCGTTGCATGACCTTCTCGATCGCGCGATCCAAGCGAGCTTCTTCGACCGGCTTCATCAGATAATCGACGGCATCCACGTCGAATGCCTCGACCGCATGGTCACTATACGCAGTCACAAACACGATCGCCGGCGGATTTTTGAGCTTATGCAGCGCCTCGGCAAGTTGCAGGCCCGAGGCACCGGGCATCGAGATATCGAGAAACACGACATCCACGCGACTTTCCATAAGCATCTCGATGGCGGAGCGGACGCTCGACGCCTCCGTGATCGTGCCGATCTTGCCCGTTTGCTCGAGCAGGAAGCGAAGCTCCGAGCGAGCCGGCGCCTCATCATCCACAATCATCGCACGCAGCATAGGGATAAAACCTTTCGTCAACTAACTACGCCGGGCATCCGTCGCATGACGTTGAGCCCGTAGCCTTTTATTTTACTCTTGAATGTCAAAGATGCTCTCTGACAAATCAAGATGAAGGAGCACTTTGGTGCCCTTGCCCGGCGCCGATTCGACACGCGTATAGGAGTGCGGCCCATAAAAGCGATGGATGCGCTCCGAAATATTGTGCATGGCCACACCGGCGCCGCCACCCTGGGGAGAGCTGGCGTCGGGACGGGCAGAGCGCTCGTCAAACAGTCTGGCGGCGGTACCCTCATCCATGCCCACGCCATTATCGGCCACGGCAATCAAGATTGCATCCTCGCCGTCTTGGTGAACGGTCACGTCGATCCTCAGGGCGTCGTCATCGCCCATACCATGACGTACGGCGTTCTCGACAATCGGCTGGATCACGAACGCCGGCACCAGCGTATCTTCCACGTCCTCGGACACATCGAACGTCGCAAGCACGCGGTCCTCGCCAAAGCGGGCCTTCTCAAAGGTAAGATAGCGCTTGGTCTGTGCGACCTCGCGCGAGACCGGAATGAGCGATCCCGAGTTGTCGAGCGTGGCACGATAGAACGATGAGAACTCACGAAGCAGTTCGCGGGCCCGCAGCGGGTCGGTGCGCGTAAACGATGCAATGGTGTTCAGCGTGTTGAACAGGAAGTGCGGGTTAATCTGCGCCTGCAGCGCACGCACCTCGGCGCGCGCTGTGAGTTCCTTTTGCACCTCGAGCTCGTGGATGGCGAGCTGCGTGGACAAGATCTCGGCAAAGCCCGAGGCAAGCGCGTACTGGGTACGGTCGACGGCGCGCGGGGTCTTGTAGTAGAACTTGAGCGTGCCGACGGTACGATCGCCCACCTTGATGGGGGCGATAATGCCGGCGGGGACATGGGTGTGCGAGCCCGCCGAGCCCCCATCCACAC
>USNA01000279.1 GCA_900555955.1 uncultured Collinsella sp.
ACGGCAACACATTGGCGGCGTTGGCCAGTGCCACAAGGGAGGCCAGAATCGCGACAACCCACAGCAGCACCTTGAGCACGCCGGGAAGCGGCAGGATGCGCAGGATGGCGATAGCCGCGGGCGCGATCGTGGCGACAGGCAGGAGCTTGGCGATGAGCGCGCGATACGGAGCATAGGGCTCGCGAGCAAGGAGCTCGGCACGGGGGGAATCATAGTGGGCCACCACGACGACCGGGCGGTTGCGCGGAGACGCAAGCGGGCCCGAGGCCTTGTGATAGGCGATGACATTTTGGCTCACACCGGTCTTTCCCAGGCGCGAAACCACGGGATGCCCCGTGCGCTCGAGCACGTAGAGCACGGCACCGACAATGGACAGCAGGGTGCCGACCAAGCCGATACCGCCGCCGATGCCCATCAGCAGGGCGCCGGCAAACGCCAGAATACCGGTAACGGCAAACGCCAACCTGCTGGGCGCGGGAGCATTAAATTCCTGCACCTCGGGGTCAAAGCCGTGGTTGCGGAAAATCTGAGCGATATCCTCGGCAGCCAGGCGCTCTTCTTCACTGCACGCCGGCGTAATGCCGGTGTTCTGCAGCAGGTGGTTAATATAGTTCTGGGTGTTCGCCATGTGCGCTCCACATCCATAATCCGACAAATAGGCCCAATGCATGCACATTAGAACCGTATATAGTCGAAAGTATACCCCGAGCGAGCGCAAACGACCGAATTCGGCCATCTTAACGCCGCGAGCGGACAAGGATATAGCCTAATCTCCATATCGGACTAAAATCATGGCATCAAACGACCTTCTCATGCGAGGATTCTATGACGGCAAGCGACGCGACCGCGACAATTAAAAAGGGGGCACCCGAGCCCGGTTTCGATAAAACGGCTCAGCGCATCCTCAACCTTTTCTTTGTACTCAACAGTTCTCCCGAACCGCTGACGACCGAGCAAATCGTCCTGGATTCCGATTTGGGATACGGCTCGGGCAATATCGACTCAGACAAGCGCAAGTTCCGCCGCGATCGCGACAAGCTGCTCGAACGCGGCATCGTTATCAGGGAGGTTCGTGCTGCCGGAGCGCAGGAAACCGAGGAGAGCGCGTGGACGATCGACCGCGAGCACACGTTTGCCGCGGGCGGTCTCATCACCGCAGACGATGCCGACATCCTGCTCAATGCCATCGAGAAGTATGCCTCTTGCCGACATTCGCTCCAAGATTGCCTACCTCACCGGCATGTCGACGACAGGAGAGGCACCGATCCGCCGCTCTCCCGCCGTCGATGCGGTATGGAGTGCTTTTGCCGAGCGTTGCGCGCTGCGCTTTTTGTACCAAAACGGACGCGGCGAGCAACGCGAACGGACCGTTTGCGTCTACGGCATGTTCGAGCGCGAGGGTGCGGCATACTTCTGCGGCCTCGACAATGCCACCGACAATATCAGGACATTCCGCTGCGACCGCATCATTCGCGCCTGGAGACCTTCGAAGGCCTACGCCATCCCTGCGGATTTCAACCTCAACGATTACTTATTCTTTGAGTTTGATTTTGCCGACCGCCCACCCGTTGCGGCTACGTTCTCGTTCGCGCGTGAAGCGCAGGCCGATATGATCAGCGGTCTCACACGCGGACGAGGCGAACTCACGCGCACCGAAGCAGGTTGGACCTGGACCGTTGACGTGCGCGACTTTGAAGCCGCAGCCTCGTTTTGCATGGCCCATGCCATGGATGGCATGAGGCCCGTCGCCCCCGATGCTCTCAAGCAGGCGTGGAATCACCTCATCGAAAGGACGGTGCACGAGCATGCCCGTGCGTAAACTCACCAGCGAGCAAAGACTCTCGCGCGCCATCGACATCATGGAGGCCCTCTACGCCGGCGGCGAGAATGGCATGACACGAGACGAGCTTTGCAGCCGCTTTGATATCACGGGGGCATCACTCGACGAGATTCTCGAGATCGTCTCGACGCTTGCGGACCGAGAATCGGGCGCACGTATTATCTGTGAACGCCGCGGCGAGTGCGTGGTCCTCACCGGTGATGCGGGGCGCGTGCTGCCGCTACGCCTGAGTGCCGCCGAGGGCGCTGTGCTCAGCCATGAACTTGAATCATTGGGGATCGAACCCCAGGCGGCGGCTCGAATACGGCGAGCTCTTCTTCCCAAAGAGCTCGGTTACAACCAGCGCGTCTTTGACACCGTCGCCCACGGATCGCCCTGGCAGGAGCTGAGCTGCGCCCTTCGGGACGGCG
>USNA01000280.1 GCA_900555955.1 uncultured Collinsella sp.
ACGTCGACAGGCGGGGCGGTTCCCCGCGTACGTGCCATCTGAGTAACCGAGGGGAGGGCGCACATGGGAATGACTGGTGCATACGAGCGCAATCTCGATGCAAAAGGTCGTCTATCCCTGCCTGCACCCCTTCGCGAAGAACTTGGAGAGCACGTTCGCGTGTTCACAGCCCTGGATGTCGATGCTCTGTACGTGTTCTCTGCCGAGGCCTTCGATAAGTGGGTCGAAGGACTCTTCGCGGGTCGTGAGGGCCACGAGGGTTTTAACCCGCGTGACATCAACGACCAGAAGCTCATGAGGGCGATCAACAAGCGCACCACGTCGATGGATGTGGACAGCGCCGGTCGTATCGGTCTTTCTGAGTCTCTCCGCAAGCAGGCGAACCTTGACCGCGAGGTCACGGTTGTGGGCAACTACGACCACCTTGAGGTTTGGGACCGCGCCGCGGCCGATGAGGACGATGACGACGAGGCTCTGCTTGACCTCTTCTTCTCGTAAGGGCAAGGCGCGAGTAACGGATGGAGCGTGGGATCTTGACACAAGAATATCGGCATGAACCTGTCATGCTCGGCGAAGTGCTTGAGTCGCTGCAGCTCAAGAGCGGCTCCGTTGTCTGCGATTGCACCCTTGGCGGTGCCGGTCATTCGGTAAAGATGGCCGCGCAGGTGGGGGAGACGGGCCTTTTGCTCGGCGTCGATCAGGACGACATGGCCCTCGAGGCCGCTGGTGCCCGTCTGGACCGCGAGGTTCCCGGCGTCCCGCACCAGCTGCTGAAGGGCAACTTCGGCGACTTGGACGAGCTGCTTTGCTCGGCCGAGGTGCCCGGGGTCGATGGCTTCCTGTTTGACTTGGGCGTTTCGTCACCGCAACTCGATATCCCTGGCAGGGGCTTTTCGTATAACGAAGATGCCCCATTGGACATGCGGATGGATCCGGGTAACAACACCCTAAACGCAGCTGAGGTCATCAACACCTATAACGAACACGACCTCGCCCGGATTCTACGCGTCTACGGCGAAGAGAAGTTCGCCTCGCAGATTGCGCGCGAGATTGTGCGCCGTCGCGAGCAAGAACCGATCGAAACTACAGGCCAATTTGTCGAGATCATCAAGGCTGGCATTCCGGCTGCCGCTCGTCGGCATGGTGCGCACCCGGCCAAGAAGAGCTTCCAGGCCATTCGCATCGAGGTCAACCACGAGCTCGATGTGCTCGAGAGGGGGCTTGATGCCGCCACCAGGTGGCTCAACCCGGGCGGACGCATCTGCGTCATCTCGTATCACTCGCTCGAGGACCGTATCGTAAAGAACCACTTTAAGGAGATGAGCCAGGGGTGCACGTGCCCGCCGGAGATTCCGGTGTGCGTGTGCGGCAACGTGCCGATACTCAAGGTCATCACCCGCAAACCCTTGGTTGCCCAACCCGATGAGGTTGCGCGCAACCCTCGGGCGAGATCAGCCAAAATCCGCGTGGCGCAGCGCCTGTAGGCGCGACCGCGCGAAATTGGACCTCCCGCTCGCACCATAAACGAAGCTTAAACACACTACCAACGTACTCGGGATGGGAGGCGGCATATCATGGGCTATAACACCTCAAACGCAGCACTCGCCTATGATATGAACGCCATGCCCGCCTACCGCGAGGCACCGCAGGCGCCCGTTGCCCCTCGTGAGCAACGCACGCCGCGTTTTGATGTCTACACGGGCGCGGGCCGTCAGGCAAACCAGGCGGTAAGCCCGGTTTTCATGAGCGTTCTTAAAACGGTTTGCATCATCGCGGCTGTCTTCATGACGATCGGTGTCGCCCGCGTGGCACTTGCCGGTGTCACGGCCCAGGTGCTCAACGGCAACGCAGAGCTTGCCAGCACGCTCGAGAAGGCGACCGACGAGAGTTCTAACCTTGAGGTCATGCATTCGGTCTATGGTGCCGACACGCGTATTCGCGATCTTGCGGGCGCCTATGGCATGGTGGAGCCCAGCGAGAGCGTTACGCTTGACTTTTCGCAGGATGCAGCCGCGGGCGCTAGCTCGACTGCGGCCGCTCAGTAAATAAGACGGTAGCTGAGTATGACAAATGACTATCGCCGCGGTTCCGACGGGGACCACGGGTCTGGACGTCCCTCCTCGCGGGGACGTTCTGGTTATCAAGGAACGGGTCGGCCATCTTACAACGCGGGGCCGTCCTATGGCAACGACCCTGCGTCGCGTCTTCGTGGCTCGGGCGGACCTCGGGTAC
>USNA01000281.1 GCA_900555955.1 uncultured Collinsella sp.
GTTGAGGTAGGCCGCCCGCCCCCCTGCGCGCTGCCCCGTAGCCCTAACCTTCAAGTTACAGCGCCAACCGGCACCGTTCCCCTACTTCCCAAAGATCGCGGCGAACAAGCCTTTTCGTTTGGGCTTTTCTTCTCGGTAGGAACCCTCGGCCACCGCTGCCACCTGACGCGGTTGCTCGCCACCTCCACGACGCACGATCTGGTACAGGAACGGCGACTTGACGTATTTGACCTCGATGGGCGTGGCGTGCACGGTGCTTTCTCCGGACAGATGTAGGCTCGGGTTGAGCGACGCCACAATATGTGTTTCGCGCTTGTCGCTAAACACCACCGCGGCCGCGCGGCCCGTCTGGCCGTTTACGGCAATGCGCACCTGCTCGCCATCGCGGCTGTCCGACGCGGGACGATCGACAAAGTAGACCGGCACCATCACCAGACCATCCTTGTGCTTGCGGGCCTTGCGCGCCCAGGTGCGGATGCTCTTTTTATTGAGCCCCAGTACCGCCTCGGCATCGTTGCCGGCAATATCGAGCGCCAGCTTATCAATGACCACTTGGTCCTTGGTAGACGCATCGACGGAGACGACGCGGAAGTCGCCCTCCTGCATGGCCGGGTCAAACGGCCCCACCTTGGCAAAGTCCCATGGCTCCAGAATGCCCATAAGGCGAACGTCCAGGTAGTTTGCCCGCGGATACGCCCAGTCGAGCACCTCGTAGTACACCAGGGTCTCCTTGCTCAGCCCCTTGCCCGGGAAGGACGCCATCATGCGCAGGTCCGCGAGCGCCATGGGGAAGTAGAAGAGCATCATGTCATTTTGAATCGCGTCTTCCACGTCGTGCCCGGCAAAGGCGTCGGGGTGCCGGCGCACCAGCTGCAGCGCGTTGGCACGCGCCTGCTGCGGCGAGATTTCGCAGGGAATACCCTGCTCAGGCACATACTCGGCACCAACGCCCATGGTCAGGCGCTTGCTAAACGTGCCGGGCTTGAGAAGGTCGGCGACGCCGATCTTATTTCCGCAGGACGGGCACTCAAACACGCGCTGAGTGGACTCGCCTTCAAAGGACGCGCCGCAGAAGGGACAGGGAATGCTCACGTGCGTGGCTTCTTGGAACTCCTGCGCCGTGCCGCGGTCCTCCCACAGCAGATGCTCCAGAACCGACTGATTGCGCCAGTGTGAATTAAAGAAATACCAGTCCGGGTCCTCCGGGCGCTCGAGTTGCGACACATGGGTGAGCTTAAGTAGCCCATCGACAACCGTCAGCGGCGTATGGCGAATGCCCAGGGCGCTCTTGGGCTCCCCCGCATCGGCCTGCCACGGAACGACCGTGCCGCAATAGGCGCACTCAAAGCTGCGTTTAGCCTGGTGTGAGTACATAGGACCGCCGCAGTTTTGGCATTTAATGGCAAACATCTCGTCCATGGATACGTCCTCCTTTGCACAGGGGCTGTCGACATTAAGTATGTCGGGCAGGCAGGCACATGCCCATACCCATGTGGCCCAAAATGGAGCACCTGGTCGGACAAGAAGGGCCGCTCGTTAGCTCCAGCAGACCATTGCTGCATTTTCTGAGCATAGGCGCACGGTGCGCCCATGCGAGCTACACTATCCCCTTAACCATGATTGTGAGGACGATTGCCATGCTATTTGTAAATCGGCTGGTACATACGCTTGTTCCCGGCAGTGAGGACGAGCCGGTCGATACAACTTGTCGCACCAACGCGGGCTTTGCCGCAAGCCTCATCTGCATTGGCCTCAACATTACCCTGTGCCTAGCCAAGGGCATCGCGGGCCTGCTCGCCGGCTCTGTCTCGCTTGTCGCCGACGCCTTCAACAACCTCTCCGACGCCTCGAGCAATATCGTGAGCCTGCTCGGATTCCGCCTTGCCAGTCGCCCGGCGGACGAAGGTCACCCCTATGGACACGGCCGCTACGAATACCTCGCCGGTCTGGTTGTCGCCGTCCTCGTTTGTGCCGTCGGCATCAACCTGGTACTCGAGTCCGTTACCAAGATCATCAAGCCCTCCCCCACCGCTTACACGCTCGTTTCCCTTGCGGCACTGGCTACGTCCATGCTCGTTAAGCTCTGGATGGCCGCGTTCAACCGCACGCTGGGCAACCGCATCGACTCGGAGACGCTCATCGCCACGGCGCAGGACTCCAAAAACGATGTCATCACCTCGGGCTCGGTCTTGGCGGCGGCGCTTATTTCGCAAGCGACAGGCTTTGATC
>USNA01000282.1 GCA_900555955.1 uncultured Collinsella sp.
CGTTGGCGACCGCCGAGACGCGCTCGATGGGAACCGAGCCGTCGGACAACGCCCACGCGCGATAGATGCCGATAATACCAGACAGCAAAAACGCCAGGTAGTAATCGAACATCTCGTCCTTTAGGCCCTCGGGCAGCAGATTGCGCTCGGCAATCTCGTGCTCAAGCGGCACGCGCAGACGAGCCATAAAGTCGTCGAGCGGAATGTTTTCGATCAACTGGCGATTAAGCACCAGGTTGTTGCACAGTGCCTCGTTAACGGTCTTGAAAAAGGACGCCGCAGCGCCAAGTGCGCGCTCGTTGGTGTCGCCACCCATGGAGGAAAGCGTCTTCTCGACCGAATCGACAATCATCTCGACCACATCGACGGCAATGGCGTCGAGCAAGCCGTCGACCGTGCCAAAGTGCACGTAGAAAGTCTTACGGTCAACATTTGCCTCACGCGCGATGGCGCTCACCGTAATATCGGCCAGGGGCTTTTCCATGAGCAGTCGCTCAAACGCCGAAAGAATCGCATTGCGACTGCGGACGATACGACGGTCAAGGCGCGGTTTGGTGGTAGCCATAGACGTGTCCCCTTCATATCAACTGCCCACCTGTAATTCCTCTACATGTGGGAGATAATCAACGTAAGAGGATTATCCTACAACTCACCTCGCAATGACGAGCGTCATCAAGAACGCACGACTCGCCCACTGAGCCCTAGGGCCGCTTCTTTTTATTGAGCGCCGCCGGGGAAACGCGGATACCGTCGCCAGTCTGACGAACGTAGGTCTTGCGAGCCGGCTTAGAGGCCACAGCAGCCTTTTGAGCACGCTGATTGGGGTCCACGGTAACCTGGGACGCAGGATGTGCCTTAACGGGCGCAGAGGGCGCCTGAGGCGTGCGTCCGAACTTTCGCATCACACGGTCCCAGCGCGCATGAATGCTCTCGTTATGGGCACTCTTAAGGCCCAGCAGCGGGGCGGCCAAAATGGTCGGCGCGATAAAGGTGATCAGACGCCACAGCAGATAACCGGCAGTCGAGGCCGTCCCAAAAAAGTGACCCAAAAACAGTGCGAAGCCGCCCTCGGCGCCGCCGGTGCCGCCGGGTAGCGGAACGGCGGAGCTCAGCAGCTGGACAAAGGCACTCGCAGCCATGACCGAGAAAAAGTCGACTTCGTGGTGGCCAAAGGAGAGCATCAAAAAATACGGAACCAAGTAGAAAAACGCCAGCTGCAGCATAGTGATAACGACCGTGAGCAGCATGGACGAAAAATGGCCGGCAGAGAGTTTGAATTTCTCGGAGAACGAGTAGATCTCGCCATCGACAAAGGTGCGCCAGCCATCGATCTTTGTGGCCGAGACGCCCACGCGCTCGAGCCAATTGATGATGCAATGAGCGACGCGCGTGACGGTCTTGGGCATCAACGCCACGGCAAAGATGCCGAGCAGGATGCAGCAATGGCCGCCAAAACTAAAGACACACAGCAGTGTCATGTCACCATAGCGCTCGGCGAAAAACGGCATGCGGGCGAGCAGTAGAATGGCGCCCCATGCCACCAGACCAAACTGGTAAACGATAAAGCGCGTGAACTGCGTGGCACCTGCCTCGCCAACGTTTTGGCCGGCTTTGGTCAGGCGGTAAATCTGGGCAGGCGTAGAGCCCATCATCATGGGCGTCAGGTTGCCAAAGAAGATACCGCTCGCCTCGACCGAAATGAGGTCGCGGATGCCGACGGGCGATTCGGGGTCGAGCCAAACGGCGATCGCGTACGCCACGATGCCAAAAACGAGATACAGAAACATACAAAAGCATGCAGCAAAGAGCCAGGGCATCTGAACGCTGGACATAGCGGCCCAAAACTGCCCCATCTGTCCGGTCACGACCAAATAGATGATATAGCCGATCAGCACAACTCCGATAAAGATAGCGCCGCGACGCGCGCTCTTGTTGTCATCGCCGCCAGAAACCTCGACCTGGGGCTTTGGGCTATGCTGAGAGGACTCCGTCATGAGGCTCCTTCTGACCGTCAAAGTATCTGAGCTATTGTACCCGTATGGGAGATGAGCAAAACGTAAAGCTATGAGGCAAATGGGATTAACAGACCAGACCACTTGCAATAAAAAACCCGGCCTTCTTACGAAAGACCGGGTATCTAAAAACATGGTAGCCCGTACCAGATTCGAACTGGTGATCTCCGCCTTGAGAGGGCGGCGTCCTAAACCGCTAGACGAACGGGCCA
>USNA01000283.1 GCA_900555955.1 uncultured Collinsella sp.
GAACCGGCTGCAGGTTGGAGTTGGGGTCGCGAACGTCGATGATCACGGCCTTGATGTGCTGATTGTGCAGGTAGCGCTCGCCCATCGGACGCTCATTGCGCTCGTTCTCGTAACGACGCTGATCGAAGTGCGGAAGCTCGGCCTCGACGCCCTCGCGGATCTTGACGATCGTGAAGTCGGGCGTGGACTGCAGCACGGTGCCGCTGATGAGGTCACCGATGCGGCCGGAGAACTCCTCGTAGATCTGCTCGCGGGCGGAGTTACGCACGATGGCGTTGATCTCTGCCTTGGCGTGCTGGGCGGCGATGCGGCTCGTGTTCTTGGGGGTGACGTCGATCTCCTCGAACTCGGTGAAGTTGCCCTCCTCGTCCATGGAATCGTCGATCGGCTCCAGGCGGTAGACGTAGATCTTGCCGGTGGTGCGGTCGATGGTCACCTTGGCGCCCCACTCAAGATGCAGGATCTCGGCATAGCTCTTGGCGAGCGACTGCTCCAGGCGGTCGATCAGGTAGAGCTGGTCGATGTGCTTCTCCTGGCAAAGCTCCATCAGGGCGGACATCATGTCGGATGCTGCCATCTTACTTTCCTTCCTTCGCGGGCTTGAAGTCGTAGGTGGGCTTCAACTTGCACTTTTTAACATCAGAGAAATCGAGGGTAACGGACTCGCCGTCCTCGAGCTCGAGGGTCACGTTCGTCTCGGTCGCGGCGGCAATCTTGCCGGCGTACTTGCGACGGCCCTCGGTGGCGGTGGAGGTGAGCTCGCAGTTCTCGCCCACAAAGCGGGCAAAGTCACTCGGGCGGCGCAGCGGGCGCGCCATACCCGGGCTCGACACCTCGAGCGTATAGCTCGAGGAGATGGGGTCGAGCTCCTCAATCACATCGCCGACCCACTTGGTGTTGGCCGTGACGTCGTTGAGCGACAGGCTCTGACCCTCGGCACCTTCGATACGCACGCGCACGCAGGGGGCCTTGGTGGCACCCACGAGCTCGACGTCGACGATGTCGACATCGTGCTGGGGAGCGACGGCCTCGAGCGCGTCGATGATCGCCTGCTCGGTCTTGGTCTTGACCATTGCGGCACCTCCATCCATACAAAAAAGAAGCGGGGCCGAAACCCCACTTCTTTCAATTACAACTTCATTTGCAAGCAAACTATACCAATACCTGCGAAAACGTGCAAGCGTCAAAGAAATTCGCAGGTCAGCGCGCCCACAGCTTCTCCACAAGAATAGGACAATTAGGCGATGACTCCTGCGCGGCGCCCACCCAAATGGCCCAAAACGGGCCATGCGTCCCAGCGCGCCGGCCAAATCGGGCCCTATGGGCATTCCATCCCTGGTCGCGCATCGGCCAGACTGGAGCTGAGAGGCATTCTGTAGCGAGAAAGCCTGCCACACGCATTGACCGTACAACCGTCCAGCATCTCTATGGCAAGGAGGATCCATGGAACGCCTAGGCACCCTCTGCACGATCGCGCTCGCCATTGCAGCCTGCTCGTTCGCTTTGGCGGGCTGCAGCAACATCGATGGCAACACCGGACCATGTGAGCCGGATCTCGGCAGCACCAAAGCCATCGAGAAAACGACGCCATCGGAGCGTTTCGACAAAATAGACGAAGATATAGTCGACCCCCAGGGTTTGGGTCCCGGCCCTCAAGAACAGTTCCCCATCGACCTAGAGGCAGACGAGAACGTCCATGTTACCTGCGTGGGCAAGGACACGGATGGCTACGGCGACGCAGTGTTGATCTTTGCGGTGACAAACAACACCGATGTCGACATGATGTTTGGCGATGTTGATGCTTATGCCTACGTCAACGGTGTCGTCTGCGACGTACGCATGCGCCAGCCCGTCGCCGCAGGCGAAGAAGCGACCGCGATGCTCACCTTTGTAGGCACCTTCGACGACCCGAACTTTGACGTGAACAACGACCTCAACGACATCTACCTCAATATCTGGATGTTCGAGGAGCAGACGGGCAATGTCTACTTTAGGGACCTGGTACACATTCCGTAGAGGGTGGCGCTAAGCGCCAGCCAAACGGGGCACACAGTGCAAAACGAGGGACGACCCAACCGGATCGCCCCTCGTCTTTTATGCGTCAGTTATGCTCGCAGTGCTTACTTGACCACCAGGTTGACCAGCTTGCCGGGCACGCAGATGGCCTTGACGACCGTCTTGCCCTCGAGCCACTTGGCGACGGCCTCCTC
>USNA01000284.1 GCA_900555955.1 uncultured Collinsella sp.
TCGAGGTGTGTCGGCTCTCCAATGTTCTCGGCGGCCACCTGCTCGGCGATCTTGGCCTTGGCATCTGCCGGCGTGACGACGCCCGGCCACATCTTGGCGAAGGTGTTCATGTTGAAGGGCATGTTGTACATGTTGCCGTGGAAGTTGGCTACCGGCGAGTTGACGTAGTTGTTGAACTCGGCGAAGCGGTTGACGTAGCCCCAGACGTCCTTCATGGAGGTGTGGAAGATGTGCGCGCCGTAGCGGTGGACTTGGATGCCCTCGACGTCCTCGGTGTAGACGTTGCCGGCGATGTGGTCGCGGCGGTCGATGACCAGGACCGACTTGCCGGCGCGCTTGGCGGCATTGGCGAAGACGGCGCCCGAAAGGCCGGCACCGACGACGAGGTAATCGTACTGGGACATGGATATGCTCCTTTGTATGTCAATTGGACAGTTACTTTAGCTTTGGGACAAACGCCACTGGCTTATTTACCCCAAAGATTAGTGTAGCAGATGCCCTTTCAGCAGCTCCAGCGCGTGAGCGTAACCGGGTTTCTAAATGAACTTAAGGACTCGCTATTCCGCCCTTAGGCACTCGGGCAAGACGCTCCCGACCGCATCCATTGCTTGCGGCTTCAGGGACGGTTTCTCGAACCCTACGTTAAGGTCCTGATACAGCATGCTTGCCGTGTGGTCATATAGCGGTTTAGTCACCGAGTAGAAGCGTCTGTCGCTTTTTCGGCCATTGATCGTCTTGCTTGTGGTGTTGACTAGCTTCAGGATCTCGTCGACGCTGTAAGGGAGTTCGTTGACGTCGCGACGAGATATCAGAACAAAATAGTTGGACGATCCGTTGACGGCTTTGGCGAAGTCCTTTGAGTAGATAAACTCGTTGCCCTCATCTAGAAAGACGATTGAATCTTCGATGATCGATAGCTCGCGCTCCCAGCGTCTGCCGGAAAGCGTTTCGCAAGGCACGTCGCAGCTGAGTGTAACGCCGCTTTCCTGTCCTCGGTCGTTGTAGTCGCGAATCATCGAGATGAGCGTCGTTTTGCCCGTGCCGCTGTTGCCGCGTATAAAGGAAATATTGCGCTTAAACGTGAGTGTGTATTTGACCTTTGCACGTTCTACGACAACGGTATGCGTTCCCTTCATTACTCATCAACATCCAAAAAGTCATTCGTGGCGCCGACAAACTCCTGCATGTTTCTGACGATGCGGTCATCGTTATCGATGCGAATCTCAAAACGCTTCCAAGGGAACTTCATGATGTGGTAAAGGGTTACAAGGATGTCTTGCTCTTTGCCAATTTTGAGCAGCCAGCGGGCGCAATTGTCTCCGCAGGTAGATGCGTTGAACACCATATTTGGGAGATTGCGCACCAGCAGCAGCGTCTTGACGCCGCCGGACAGTTCGAGTGGGGTGATCGAGCCCAGCTGCTTGCTTACGATGTTGTGTGGGCCGATGAGTTCTGATCCGTCCACGCTTTTAATAATCTGTGCGGCCATAGGGTCTTCGAACCATGAGTCCAAGTATGAGTTCCTAAAATAGGTCTCGGTATCGTAGATGGAACCGGGGTAATCTCCCAGATGGATGCTTAACATGCGCGTCTCCAGACGTTGTGTGACTGCAATGATTATATGCCAGTAATAAAGTGCCGCCAGTAGCGAGGTTGCTGCTGGCGGCACTAGCATTATTAGCGTATGAATCGCGCTGATGGATTTGCTCGCGAGGTTACTTTTCGAGCCGTTCCCCCAGCAGCTCCAGAGCGTGCACATACCCCTGCAGACCCTCGCCGGTGATGGTGGCAAAGCACGCTAGGCGCGCGTAGCTTACCTGGCGGAAGTCCTCGCGTGTCTCCACGGCGCTGATGTGGACCTCCACTGCGGGGATGGTGACGGCCTTGAGGGCGTCGAGGATGGCCACGCTCGTGTGCGTGTAGGCCGCCGGATTGATGACGATGCCGTCGACCTTGCCGTAGGCCTCCTGGATCTTGTCGACGATGCTGCCCTCGTGGTTGGACTGGAAGACCTCGACCTCCTCAAAGCCCTGCGCGGCGCCTGCCTCCTGGCAGATCTGGACCAGGCGGTCGTAGTTGTCACTGCCGTAGATGCCCGGCTCGCGAATGCCGAGCATGTTGAGGTTGGGTCCGTTGATGACGAGTGCTTTCATGGTTGCTTCCTTTGCGGTTGGTCGAGTTGGCGAGGCGAAATGAAAAACCACC
>USNA01000285.1 GCA_900555955.1 uncultured Collinsella sp.
CCAGGTTGATGCGGTTGGCACGGCCGATCTGGTGCGACTTGTAGTTGACGCCGTTGAGGGCGCCGGCCGATACGCCATATACCGCCGGAATCTCGACGCCGGCCTCCATGAGGACGTCGAGCACGCCTGCAGTAAATTGCCCGCGAAAGCTGCCGCCCTCCAAAACGAGCGCGACTTTGCCGGCGTTCTTTGCCCTATCTTCTGCAGTCATGTTGACCTCCTGCTGTTTCGTTTTGGCTTTCTTCTACCCAGTTTTACGGAGGAGAGCGCACGGGTTTTGGAGTTAAGGGGGCGGGGCGGTCAAGCCAACCCCAGAGTATGAGTTGCCGCTGGGAAAGTGCATCCCGGTCTGCGTTGATGCGGCGCATGGCAGGCTGAGGTTCGATAACATCGCATCTATATAGGATTGAGGCTTTGCGCGGAGAATCCGCGTATTTGCTTCGCAAATCCGCACCGGCTTCGGCCGCCTGCCGGCGTCCTCGCCCGCGGGCTAAAAACGCTTACGCGTTTTCTTAACGCCCGCGCCCTGCGCAGAGTTCGATTCTCCGCGGTATCTATAAGTAATAAAAAAGTAGGTAGGTGCGTTTACCTACCTACTTGTAACTATTGGTGGAGGCGCGGAGAATCGAACTCCGGTCCACGAAAGCCCCCTGATTGGTATCTCCAAGCTCAGTCGCTGGTTTAGTCTCGGACGCTTTGCGCGCAGCGACACGCTCGCGGCGTCCTAACCGGTTCGGTCTTAGCCTGCGCCATACCGATTACGTGCGCAGGAGCATTCCCCTAAAATGACGTCGCACCGGTGTCGGGGAAATCACCGGGTTGACGCGCCGCTATAAACTAAGCAGCGAGAGCCATAGGCTCAAAAGAAGAGTTGTTGTCAATTCAATTTGACGATACCCCTGTTTAACGAGGCGAGGAGACCTCGGCTTGCTTCCTCTCTCAGAGCTATCGTGTCGAAACCAGTCGCCCCCGAATGTTGGGAAAGTCTGGATGGCATTGGGCACGAGCACCCAACACCCGTCGACTTTTCAAGGAACATGCGGGGTGAGCCCCGCTTGTGGAGTGTTATCTTACCACGTTCTGAAAGCGGACAGCTGTTCTATGCACGAGCTGTGAAGACCATAATGTGCACCACACTTCACACTTTTGCCACCGAACGCGTCACGTATATTTTCGCCAAGCAAAATTGACCCGTCGAAAGGACCGTTATGGATACCAAGCAGCAACTCATCAATGCCCTCACAGGCCTGGGCTCAACCATTACCGAAGCCATGGATGTCATCGAAGGCTTTGTCCCCTGCGGACATCCCGCCCTCACGGTTTCGAACGCCCTTGTTGCGCTGGACGCTGACGATGATGCGGCTCTCGCCCAGCAGCTTGAGACCGTCGAGGGCTTTATCGACCACGTGAGCGAGAACCGCGGCGTGGCCGCCTACCACGGCATCGAGGTCGAGCTCGCGGGTCCCAAGGCCGATCTGCTCGCAGCAATCCGCGAGATAGGCGCCCTTATGCAGATCGCAGGCGTCAAGAACACCCAGGTCAACGAGTGGGTCTACCGCAGCCTGGCAGCACTAAACGATTCCGACGAAAAGGCAGCCGAGCAGTTCGCAGAAAGCCCCGCCATTAAGGCCGCGCTTTTGTAAATAGCAGACGCGGGTCCCTTGGCGCATCGTCATCCAAGAGGTCCGCAAACAGTTCTCGTCAACCGATAGCCGCGCCGCCGCGTTCGGCCAAAGCAAGAATCGGCATCATTTGGCGCGGGGTCTTTGCTGCAAGATCGGCATGTTCGAGCAGCTTGCGATCGTTGGTCACCAAGTAATCGACCTGCGCACGCTTGCGCGCGGCGAGCACCAAGTTGTCCTCGTAATCGTGATGGAGCGTTAAGTATTTGTCGGCTAGCTACAGATCGGATGCATCAGCGCCCACGGCCATAGCGTTTTCGGTCATATTCCGAACGAACGCCAGTGCCGCATCGCCAATTGCTCGGGCAGAAGCCTCGTCGAGCGCTCCCCCGCCGGCAAGAACGCTACGCTTCAGCTCGTGTTGGACAACGTACAGTACGTCCTTAGCGATATGCACCGGAAAGAACAGCAACGCCCCCGTCTCCGTCGCCTGCCCAATAAACGCACGCGCGGCAAGCGACTCGGCATGGTCGACGCAAAACGAATCAACCCATACGTTGGCGTCCACCATTATTTTGAGGG
>USNA01000286.1 GCA_900555955.1 uncultured Collinsella sp.
ACCACAAAGGCGCTATGTTCTGCGGCGTGCCCCCCGCGCGCTACCGTTGCCATGACATCGGTGGCTCCCTGATTGGTGCAAGGGGGACAGGTTACTTTGCAGCAACATGGTGCAGACTAACCTGACCCCATTGCACCAAATCCGCTGGGGCAGGCCTGACAGTGGCGCACGGAGTCGTGGTGTGATTTGCGTCGGTGTCCGCGCGGCTCGGTATACTGGTACGGCTCAAACTATGGCGCGCCGTCCGTCAGATGAGGAGTCGCCCATGACCCAGCCCTTGCCCTGGGAAAAGAACGCCGCGGTACCCGTGCCGCCCGCGCCGGAACCCGTGCCGCTCGATGCATACACCGCCCCTGCTGCGCCGGAGCCCGAGCTCGTTCCGCTCGACATCTACGACGCTCCCGCGCCGGCACCCAAACCCGCCAAGCCACTCGTCGACATCGACAGCCTTAATCCCGCCCAGCGCGAGGCGGTCCTGACCACCGAGGGTCCGTTGCTGGTCCTTGCCGGCGCCGGCTCGGGCAAGACCCGCGTCTTGACCTTTCGCATCGCACATATGCTCGGCGACCTGGGCGTTAAGCCCTGGCAGATCCTTGCCATCACGTTTACCAACAAGGCCGCGGCCGAGATGCGCGAGCGTCTGGCGGCGCTCATTCCCAGCGGTACCCGCGGCATGTGGGTGTGCACCTTCCATGCCATGTGCGTGCGCATGCTGCGCGAGGACGCTGACCTGCTGGGCTACACCGGTCAGTTCACCATCTACGATGACGACGATTCCAAGCGCATGGTGCGCGACATTATGCAGGCGCTCGGCATCGAGCAAAAGCAGTTCCCCATCAACATGATCCGCAGCAAGATCAGCTCGGCCAAAAACGCCATGATCGGCCCCGAGGACATGCTCAAATCCGCCGACAGCCCCAACGACAAAAAGGCCGCACAGGTCTATATGGAGCTGGAGCGCCGCCTGCGCGCCGCCAACGCGATGGACTTCGATGACCTGCTCGTGCGCACGCTCGAGCTGCTGCGCACCCGCCCCGAGGTGCTCGATAAGTACCAAGAGCGCTTCCGCTACATTAGCGTCGACGAGTATCAGGACACCAACCACGTCCAGTACGAGATCGCCAACCTGCTGGCCGCCAAGTACCAAAACCTCATGGTCGTAGGCGACGATGACCAGTCCATTTACAGCTGGCGCGGCGCCGACATCACCAACATCCTGGACTTTGAGAAGGACTTTAAAAACTGCAAGACCGTTAAGCTGGAGCAGAACTACCGCTCCACGGGCCATATCCTGAGCGCCGCCAACGCCGTGGTGCGTCACAACTCGCAGCGCAAGGACAAGCGCCTGTTTACGGCCGAGGGCGACGGCGAGAAGATCCAGGCCTTCCAGGCAAGCGATGAGCGCGACGAGGGCCGCTGGATTGCCGGCGAGATCGAAAAACTGCATGCCAAAGGCACGAGCTACGACGATATCGCCGTGTTCTACCGCACCAACGCCCAGTCGCGTATCCTCGAAGATATGTTCCTGCGCGCGGGCGTGCCCTACAAGATCGTGGGTGGCACGCGATTCTTCGACCGTGCCGAGATCCGCGACGTCATGGCCTACCTCAAGATGATCGTGAACCCGGCCGACGAGATGAGCGTCAAGCGCGTCATCAACACGCCGCGCCGCGGCATCGGCTCCACCTCGATCCAAAAGATCGAGCGGCTGGCGCGCGACAACCGTTGCTCGTTCTTCCAGGCCTGCGAGATCGCAACAGCCGAGACGGGCATGTTTAGCGCCAAGGTGCGCAATGGCCTGTCGAGCTTTGTGTCGCTGGTGCGCGAGGGTCGCCGCATGGACGGCGAGCTCAAGGACGTCGTCGAGATGATTGTCGACAAGACGGGCCTGCTGCAGGCTTTCCGCGCCGAGGGCACCATGGAGTCCGAGAGCCGCGCCGAGAACATCCAGGAATTCCTGGGCGTTGCCGCCGAATTTGAGGAGACGCACGAGGATATCGAAGGCACGCTCGAGAGCTTGGAAGAGCTGCGCGCTGCTGGTGTTGCCGATGTGCCCGCCGACGTTGAGCCCGAGCCCGTTGTGGTGAGCGCGCCTGCGCCCGAGCCCGGCCCGTCTGCGCCCGTGTCTTCGTTTGAGGCGCTCGTTGGCGCGCGTGATGCCGCGGGTTCCAATCCGCTCGATAGCCTGGCGGCGGGAACTCCA
>USNA01000287.1 GCA_900555955.1 uncultured Collinsella sp.
TGTGCAATCGCAAGAAGATGACGGGGCGGAATGTCAATCCTGGTCTAACAGAGCCTAACTTTATCTACAAGATCGCCGACCTGGTCTCGGGTACGTCCTTTGGCATCCTGCAGATTCTGATCGGCTACTCCGCCGCCAAGGCCTTCGGCGCCAACCCGTACCTGGGTGCCGTCGTCGGCGGTGCGTTTATCAACTCCTCGCTGCAGAGCGCCTACACGGTTGCCTCCGAGGGCGTGCAGACCATGGTCACCGTCATCCCCGGTGTGTACAGCTTTGAGTGGGTCGGCTATCAGGGCCATGTGATCCCCATCGTTATCGCCTGCGCCATTCTGGCCTTCCTCGAGAAGCGCCTGCACAAGATCGTTCCCGAGATGTTCGACCTCTTTGTGACCCCGCTCGTCTCGGTGTTTGTGACCGTGCTCGTGACGCTCGTTGCCGTCGGCCCCATCTTCGTGTGGGCCGAGAACGCCATCCTCGGTCTGATCCAGGCCCTGCTGACCCTGCCCTTCGGCATCGGTTCCTTTATCGTCGGCCTGTTCTATGCCCCCACGGTCGTTACCGGTATCCACCAGATGTACACCGCCATCGACCTGGGCCAGCTCGCCCAGTACGGCGTGACCTACTGGCTGCCCATCGCCAGCGCTGCCAACATCGCCCAGGGTGGTGCCGCGCTCGCCGTTGCCTTTAAGACCCGCGATGCCAAGATCAAGGGTCTGGCGCTTCCTTCGGCCCTGTCCGCCTTCATGGGCATTACCGAGCCTGCTATCTTTGGTGTGAACCTGCGCTTCTTTAAGCCCTTCATCGCCGGCTGCATCGGCGGCGGTTGCGGTGCCCTGGTCTGCGCGCTCACTTCGCTGGCTGCCTCCGGCACCGGCGTTACCGGCATCTTCGGTATCCTGCTGTGCCTGGCCCAGCCCGTGCAGTACGCGATCATGTTTGCGGTCGCCGCGCTGGTTTCCTTTGGCGTCTCGTTTGTCCTGTACAAGGACGAGCCCAAGGCTTCAGAGCAGGCCTAAGAGCTTTTGATTGAGGGGATGCCCGCGGGTTGTATGCTCGCGGGCGTTTCCCGTATCTGGCGCCGATCTCTGGTGCCTTGTTACTTTCGATCCGTTAGGACTTTGATATGTCTAATGCACTTGGTCGCGATCTTGCAAAGTTGGTTGCCGCTGTTGACGCTGCCGCCTCTGAGTGCGGTCATGGCGCGTATGGCCAGCGCTTCCATATTATGCCGCCGGCGGGCTGGCTCAACGACCCCAACGGTCTTTGCCAGGCGGGCGGCGTGTTCCATGCCTATTTTCAGTATGCGCCGTTTGATGTCGAGGGTGGCGTTAAGGTCTGGGGCCATGCGACGAGCCGCGATCTTATGACGTGGGACTATGTTGGCGCGCCGCTGCTGCCCGATGAGCCGTTCGATTGTCACGGCGTGTATTCGGGCTCCGCGCTTGCCGAAGACGGTCGCATTCGCGTGCTGTACACAGGCAACGTTAAACTCTCCGATGCAGACGGCACGTACGACTACGTCAATACCGGCCGTCGTGCCGATACTATTTATGTCGAGAGCGTTGATGGCCTTGCCGGTCGGGAGTTCAGCCAAAAGCGCGTGGTGCTGGCGTCCGAGGATTATCCCGATGATTTGACCTGTCATGTGCGCGATCCCAAGGTGTGGCGCGACGCGGACGGGCGTTATCACATGGTGCTGGGCGCGCGTCGTCGCGTGGATGGTCCGCATGTTGAGAGCCGTTTTTGTGCGATGCACGGCGAGGGTGCCGGGCGCGATGTGGGCGAGATCCTGGTGTATGGCTCGGCCGATATGCTGAGCTGGGATCTCGAGAGCCGTGTGTCTACGCCCGAGCGTTTTGGCTTTATGTGGGAGTGCCCGGGATACCTTGAGCTTGAGGCAGATGGCGGCGTACCGGCGAAGTGGCTGTCCTTCTCTCCTCAGGGGCTCGAGGGCGGTCGTTGGGACCGCGGCAACGTATATGCTGCCGGCTACATGCCTGTAACGGGAGACATTACCGGTGTTGACGGTACCTATGAGCTGGGCGATTTCCGCCTGTGGGACGCCGGTTTTGACTTCTATGCTCCGCAGGAGTTCACGGCCGAGGACGGTCGCCATATTCTAATCGGCTGGATGGGCATGCCCGATGAGCCGACCTATGGCAACGCACCCACCGTGGTGTGCGGCTGGCAGCACTGCAT
>USNA01000288.1 GCA_900555955.1 uncultured Collinsella sp.
AATTGGCGACCGCCTCGCCGTTGAGCTTGTAAATGCCGGCCATGTACACCAAAAAGACGATGAACAGGGCACCGACAAAGTTACCGACCCATACGACGACCCAAGCCTTGAGCATCTGGACCAGGGTGATCTTTTTGCTCTTGAGTGCGCAGACCATAAGCGAATTGCCGGTAAACAGCTCGGCGCCGCACACCAGCACCAGCACCAGGCCCAGGCAAAAGCACAGGCCGCCCACGACGCGCTGGGCGCCCCAGCCCAGCGTGCTATCGCTCAAGAACACGGTAAAGAACAGGCCGCCGAAGGCGATGAACGCACCGGCGAACATTGCCAACAGAAAGGCCTTTGCGACCGGCAGGATGGCCTTGGTCACGCCGGCGGTCTCGGTCTTGGCCTCGATCGCGGCAGGCGCCAGGCAATCGGGAGCGGGGTACTCCGCCTTGGAATCTGCCATGTCAATCACTTCTTTCCTAATCAGCGGGGACAAGCGCTCCTATTGCTCTTGCCCCAAGCGGACAAAGTGGGAAAAGTCGTTGGCGGCCACGGCGGCGTACAAGGCGTCGACGGCGTCAAAGACTTCCGGGGACATGGGGTTGTAGAACTCCGTGTCGCCCGGCTGAATCCCTATGAAGACGATATCTTCGCACGATTGCTCGATTTCCTCGATCAGAATCGACAAAGGGAGCGAATGCGTGGTGAACATCGACTTGCAGGCCACGTCACGTTTGTCGAGCAAGCGGATGGCGCCGACGGGCAGCGCCATGTCGGCGGCATCGACCAAAACCAAACGCGGCGGACGCTCGCGCTTGACCTCGATGATGTCGTCCTCGGGCGTTTGCCCGCCGTCGATGGTGTACCAACCGGCGATGGGCGCGTCCTCCATCTTTTTGGAGAGCACGGGGCCGGCGGCATCATCCGCACGCAGCACGCTTCCCGCCGTGAGCACGATACCCGCAAACGGGGCGCCGTTCACACGACCATCCACAACGCGACCCATTACTGCAACCTCCCCGTCAGATACACGCCCGACACATCGCGCACGCGCTCCACCAGATCGCGGAACTTCATTAAGAACGCGACCTGCTGGGCATGCAGGCCAAAGTCGTCATCGAACACCGAGATGCCGGCCTTGGCAGAACCGCGAAAACCGCGCTCGTCGAGCAGTGCATCGCAGGCCTCGAGCAGTGACGGCACCGCCGCCTTGTCGAGCTGGCACTCGCCAAAGGAGCGGATGGCCTCGAACTTGGTCTTGGCCTCCCCCTCCGGCAGCGCGTCGATAAGCGTATAGAACACGTTCACCGGCACCGACAGGCGCGGCTCAAAGCAGTCGAGCACGCCGGTATGGTGGCCCACGGCGAGCGTGTAGTACAGCACGTCGCAGGCCTCCTGGGGAACGTCTTCCTCGGTCTCCACAAACTTACGCGTGAGCTCGTAAAAGACCACCTGGTCGGGCGCATGACCCAGGCAGGGGTCGGCGACGCCCTCGGCGGCCTCGTCGCTTGCGCGCGAGGCATCGCCAAAGGAGCCGCCGAGCATGCCGGGACCCGCAAAGTAACCAGAGCGGTCCGTGAGCTCCATCTAGCGACCTCCGGCCAGCACAAGATCCTGCAGCGCCGAGTACACCTCGACGCGACGCGGATCGTCCTGCTTGTCGATGAGCAGCGCCATGGCACCGCGGATATCGCCCTTGGGCGCGCCCTCGAGGGTGTCCATAAACTCGTTGGCCAGGTCGCGGCCGTAACGGTAGCCGCTCATGGCGCGAGCCTCGCGCTCGATGGCAACGCGCAGCTTGTACGGCACGCCGGGGGGCAGGATATCGGCCTGCTCGCCGGCGGCCTCCACCGTGGTCTCGGCATGGAGCTTTTGGTCAAGCAGACCGAGCGCCATGGCAAAGCCGTAGACGGTCTGCGCGGGGCTGGGCGGGCAGCCGGGGATGTAGACATCGACCGGCAGAATCTTGTCCGTGCCGCCCCAGACGCAGTAGAGGTCATGGAAGATGCCGCCGCTGTTGCCGCAGGCGCCGTACGAGATGCAGATTTTCGGATCCGGCGCGGACTGCCAGGCGCGCAGCGCGGGCGAGCGCATGGCGCGGGTGACGGCCCCGGTGAACAGCAGGATGTCCGCATGACGCGGGGACGGCACCACCTTGATGCCGAAGCGCTCCGCGTCAAACAGCGGCGACAGCGTAGCGAAGATCTCA
>USNA01000289.1 GCA_900555955.1 uncultured Collinsella sp.
GGACTTGTGGCTGGCACCGTGCCCAAAAACTTTTTTCAAATTCTCGGTTGACCGGAGCGCGTCCTTGGTTATACTAATCAAGCCTTGAAACAAGGCACACCTCAAATGGCTGGGTAGCTCAGTTGGTAGAGCAGAGGACTGAAAATCCTCGTGTCAGGGGTTCGATTCCCTTCCCCGCCACCTTGAATTGACTAGGACCTCTGCAAAGGGGTCCTTTTCTTTTATGTAGCGCCCGCGGGTTATGTGGACCCGCGGAAAATGCATCCCATTATTGAACGAAAGAATGGGATGCGCTTTCCGGCGCCTGCCCTCGGCGTGTTTGCGCATCTCGGTACGTCATCTTGGCCCCGCTCGTCCCAGACATTTCTCCCGCTTTTGCGCCACTTTATAGACCGTTCGGTCGTCTGTCCGCACGCGCGGGTATACTCAAAACGATACTTTTCCTGTGCAATACGATGCAGGCTCGGCCTGCACGATCCGAAGGGGGCAGTGATGGAGAGGATACTCGGCGTTAATCTCTCTGGCTGGTTTATTCCCGAGCCTTGGGTGACCCCGTCGCTATACGCGGCGACCGGTGCATCCAATGCGGCCGAGCTGCAGGAGGCCATGGGCACCGCCGCCTATAACGAGCGCATGCGCCGTCATTACGAGACGTTTGTGAGTGAGGACGATTTTTGCCGCATGGCGCAGATCGGTCTCAATGCCGTGCGTCTGCCGGTGCCCTGGTATGCCTTTGGCTCGCAGGAGTCCGATGCGTCCTACATCTCGGTTGTCGACTACATCGACCGTGCAATTGAGTGGGCAGCCAAGTACGACATCCGCGTGCTGCTCGATTTGGCAACTGTGCCCGGTGGCCAGGGCGATTCCAACGATTCGCCCACCACGCCGGAGGCTGTTGCCGAATGGCATTCGTCCACCAACGGCCGTCATGTCGCACTCGACGTGCTCGAGCGCTTGGCCGATCGCTACGGCGAGGCCGAGAGCCTGCTGGGCATTGAGCTGCTGGACACGCCGCAGATGAGCGTCCGCAAGAGTCTCTTTACCATGACGGATGGCATTCCGGCCCACTACCTGCGCAATTTCTATCGCGATGCCTACGAGCTCGTCCGTTCGTATATGCCCGAGGATAAGATCGTCGTCTTCTCGTCGTCGGGGCATCCCAGCGAATGGAAACATTTTATGCGCGGCGCCAAGTATAAGAACGTCTACATGGACCTTCACCTGTACCATTACCGCGACGAGTATGCGCTCGACATCACGAGCCCCCGCGGGCTGACGACGGCGATTTCGCGTAACAAGCGCGAGCTTAAAGAAGCGATCTCGACTGGGTTCCCCGTGCTGGTGGGCGAATGGTCGGGCGCGGCGATCTTTGCCAACTCGTCGGTTACGCCCGAGGGACGCAATGCCTACGAGCGTGTGTTTATCGCTAACCAGCTGGCTTCGTTTGCGCCGGCTGCCGGTTGGTTCTTCCAAACGTGGAAGACCGAGAAGCGTATTGCAGCATGGGACGCCCGCGCGGCGCTCGGTACGCTCGAGCGCGGCATGATTGAATAGGTTGATATGACGCAAAACAGCGCCCATACGGGCAAACTCTATGTGGTCGGCACGCCCATCGGCAACTTGGGTGACCTGTCCCCGCGCGTTGGCGAGGCCTTTGCCGCCGCCGATGCCATTTGCTGCGAAGACACGCGTGTGACGTCAAAGCTGCTGATGCACCTGGGCATTTCCAAGCCGCTTGTCCGTTGCGACGAGAATGTGATCGCCAGCCGCGCCGCCGGTCTGGTCGACCGTCTGCTGGCGGGGGAGACCCTCGCCTTTGCCTCGGACGCCGGCATGCCGAGTGTGTCCGATCCCGGTCAGGCGCTGGTCGAGGCAGCGCGTGAGGCCGATGTGCCCGTAGAAGTTATTCCCGGGCCCTCTGCTTGCGTCACGGCGCTCGTTTCGTCCGGCATTCCCTGCGAGCATTTTTTCTTCGAGGGCTTTTTGGGCCGAAAGCACGGCGACCGCGTGCGCCGTTTGCAGCGCCTTGCCGTAGTGCCCGGCGCGCTCATCTTCTACGAGTCTCCACATCGCATCGTGGCGACGCTCGAGGCCGTGGCGGAGGGCTTTCCCCAGCGTGAGGTTGCCGTCTGCCGCGAACTCACCAAGCTGCACGAGGAGGTCTTGCGCGGGCCCGCTGCCCAAC
>USNA01000290.1 GCA_900555955.1 uncultured Collinsella sp.
CGATGTTGCACTCGTTACGCGCGGCGAGGACCTGCTGGCACGCCATGCTGCATCGCGCGCCGACATTATCATGCTCGACATGATCATGCCGCTCGTCAACGGCATGGACACCGCCCGCGAGCTGCGCCAATCCGATACCGCCGTGCGCTTGGTGTTTCTGACCTCATCGCCCGAGTTCGCGCTTGAGTCCTACGAGATCCGCGCCTTCGACTACCTGCTCAAACCCGTGACCTACGAGCGCGTGGCGCAACTGCTCGACGAGCTGTCGAGCCTGCGTCCGGCAGCGACCGACGAGCTCGTCATCAAAACGTCCTTTGGCTACCATGCCCTGCGCCTATCCGATATCGAATATGCCGAGGCTCGCAACAAGCACGTGGTCTTCCACCTGCGCGACGGCCGCGATATCGAGGCGCTCGAGCCGTTCCGTAGCATCGAGGACCGACTGGCCCAAAACGCTACCTTCTTTAAGTGCCACCGCAGCTACCAGGTCAATCTGCGCAACATCGACCACTTTAACCGCACGGAAATCGTCATGCGCTCGGGCGCGTGCATACCGCTCGCGCGCAGCTGCAAGCAGGGATTCCAAGACGCCTACTTTGCGGTGCGGTTCGAGGGCGGGAGACGCTGATGCTTTCCTCGGCAGAACTGGTACTTTGGGCAATCCACCATGCGACGACGTTGCTCTTTGGCGTCTTTGCCTCGGCGGCGCTGTGCGGTGTCGAGATCAACCGCCGCCATTCGCTCGAGCTGGTGGGGGTCGGCGCCGTAACCGGCACCGCTTTTGCGATTGCCAACCTCGTCGGTGGTGAGCTGCTTGCCCGACAGGCCTATCCACTCGTCGTGCATCTGCCGCTTGTCGTCTACTTGTGCGTACGCTATCGCCTGAGTCCGCTGCTCTCCATCCTGGGCGTTACCAGTGCCTACCTGAGCTGCCAGTTTAGCAACTGGGTGGGCATCGCCGCATTCGCCGCCACCGATTCGCAGGTCGCGTACTACACGGCGCGCATCATTACCACGCTCGGCGTCTTTGCCGTCTTGTTGCATTGGGCAAGCGAGATTGGCCCCCGCCTGGCGATCAAAAGCCCCACCGAGCTGGAGATTCTGCTCATCCTGCCGCTCGTCTACTACATCTTCGACTACGCCACCAACGTCTATACCACGCTCTTCCACTCGGGCTCGGTGGTAACCGTTGAGTTTTTGGCGTTCGCCCTCTGCGCCTTCTACCTTATGTTTCTTGCCGTCTACCTTCGCGAATACGAGGCAAAGGAAATCGCCGAGCGCGAGCGCTGGATGCTCGCGACCCGCGACAGTGCGGCCATCAAAGAGCTCGAAGCCTGGCGCCAGTCCGGACGCGAGCTCTCGGTTCTCCGTCACGACATGCGCCACTACCTGCGCGGTCTAGCGGCCCTGATCGAAGAGGGTCACACCGATGAGGCGCTCGAGCGCATCGACGCGCTCTGCGAGGCCAACGACCGCACCGCCGTGCGCCGCTACTGCGCCAACGAAACGGTCAACATTGCGCTCTCGTCGCTTTCCGCGGACATCAACGCGCACGGCATCACCGCCGACCTGCGCGCCGCCGTGCCCGAAACCGTCCACGTGAGCGATGTCGATCTGTTCAGTGTGGTATCGAACGCCCTGGACAATGCCATCGCCGCAGCGAGCGCCGCCCCCGAAGGCAAGCGGTTTGTCGACCTGGACCTTCGCTACGAAGACGGTCAGCTTCTATTGCTGGTTTCCAACACGTTTGGCCGTGCGCCGCACATGGTCGACGGCATGCCCGTGGCTCAGCACACTGGACACGGCTTTGGCACCAAGAGCATTAAGCTTGCCGTCGAGCGCATGAACGGCAACTGCCAGTTCCGCATTAACCGCGACCCGTTTTGGTGGCGCGCTGCTGGACACCACACGCGGCGCGCGGGGATGGGGGGGCTCCCGCCAGCCTCGCTACAGCGGTGCGGCCGCCGGGGTCAGCTGCTTAATGTAGGCCCACATACGCTGCTTGGCGGCCTTGTCGGTGAGCGCCGCCTCAAAACCGTCGAGCGCCAGCACGCGGCGCCCCTGCACATGGGCGACCAGGCCGGGCTTAAGCATGGCGGTGTCAAAGTCATCAATTGCCACAAGCATATCGGCATAGGTCTCGCGCATGACATCGGCCGCACGGTTGTCCAGCATCGCCGATTG
>USNA01000291.1 GCA_900555955.1 uncultured Collinsella sp.
GGGATTGTCGCGCCCGTCGGGGTCCCCCGCGAAAGCGCCGGCCCGCGGCGAATCGCGGCAGCGCTACCGTGCGGGCGGACGCCACCGTCCCCACCCGCACGGTTGCACAGGCGCAGCCCGCGTCTCGGCC
Source organism: uncultured Collinsella sp. (assembly GCA_900555955.1). Classification (GTDB taxonomy): domain Bacteria; phylum Actinomycetota; class Coriobacteriia; order Coriobacteriales; family Coriobacteriaceae; genus Collinsella. The sequence goes on from USNA01000291.1 coordinate 131, forward strand.
AGCCCCATCCACCGAGACGGTCCGCAGCGCCGAGTCCATGCGTCGCGCGCGCCTTGCCGTCAAACGTCAACGCACGATGGCACTCACGATGGTGATTGTTGCCCTGGCAGCAATCGTGGTCATACTCGTCCTCGCATCTGCCGGCATGCTTTAACCGGCGGCGATGCCAAGGTCAGCAAATAGACCCATTTGCAAAAAGCGTTGGCGGGCGCAACTCTCAATAAAGCCGCGCCCGCCACCATCCCCATGCATCACACGCTGACAATACGAGGTACTAGGAAATCATAAGCTCAAAGGAATCCGTGATGCGCGTTCCCATATTAACGGCGCAGTCTCCCGATTCGACTGTGGTATTCAGGTAGTACTTGCCGTTCTTCTTTTTAGGTACACCCGTAACCGTAAGGTCGCAGCCGTCCTCCTCGACGGGAAGCGAAAACTCAAAACCCTTGTTTCTAACAAACGTACCGGTGACGTCCGTGTAGGTGCGATAGTCGTCACCATCGGATTGGGCGACGGTTTTTTCGGCGTTGTAGGTATCGTGGGCATGCAGCGTGGCCGCGATGTCTGCAACCACTTCGCCGGAATCGCTGATGCTCTTAAACACAATCACAAGGTCGTTTTTGCTCGCGCCGTAGCAAGTATGGCCCCAAGAGTTGCCCGTCTCCTTAAGTGCTCCGCGCCACGTGGTGTTGGCAAAGCTCGTGGGCTTATCGATGTTGAACTTCGCTGTGCTACCGGAGGTCGTGGTGGTCGACGAGGTCGCATTGCCCGTCGTGGAAGAGCCCTCGGCATTGGAGCTGGCGTCCTCGCCGTTCTTGCTTGCGGTCTTGAGCCCCGCCTTAGCATCCTTAAGGTCGGACTTTGCCTGATCGAGCTCGTCTTGCGTTTTTGTGAGTTCGTCCTTGGAAGATTCAAGCTGCTTCTTGAGCTTTTGAATCTGCTCCGTATTTTGCGGATGGGCCAAACCATATGAGTAGCCCGCCCAGCCGGTTCCCGCGCACAAGGCGGCAACGACAATAACGCCGGCGGCGATGGCGGGCGCATACGACTTGCCCAGGCGCTTGCGTGCTAGCTTGTACTCGGCCTTGGCCGTCTTGAGGCTCTCGCGGTCCTGCTCGAGCTGCTCTTCCTCACTGAGCGGCGTAGAACCAAAATCGGCATGGCAGGCAGGCTCAGTTTCCACATCCTCGATCGTAGTGCCAAAGTCTGACAAGGGATCGACTACACGCGTGGCGTCCGAATCGGATTCGAGCGCAGCGGGCTCAGACGCGCCGGGTGCCGTCACCGGCTGCTCGTCTGCTTTCGAGGCAACATCCGCCTTAGGCAACTCCACCGTTGCCGCCGTAGCGGCCTCGCCGTCGCGCCAAGAAAAGGCAGGGCTCTGTGACACGGTCTGGGGCGTAGTATAGGGATCTTCGGAAACGGGCGCAGTCGACGAGGGCACGGCAAGAGGCGATCCACACTCAGAGCAAAAACTAGCGTCATCGGGCAATAATGCACCGCAATAAGGGCATTCCATAGGGCACAACCTCTCAAAATGTGTCGCTTGCAGCCATCCTGCAACTTGGCGTATATGCCCTATAATGTCTCGATAGTTATGCAAAGCGTTGCGCAACATTTTTCGAGTCGGTACGCTTTGAGCGTAGCCATTTCCTAACATGTTTGCAGTACGTCATTAAAGTTATCTGGGGAGGCAGCCATGGCGGCGGAAACACCGTGCTCGGTCCTCTACAACGACATCCGATCGTTCGGCGGTCTCAAGCATCTCGAGATTGCGCGAATGCTCATTAACGGCAATTCGTATGCAGGTAGTACCCTGCTCGACAAATGCTCTACCAACCGCTCGTACCTCACTCGCTACATCGTCCACCGCGAGCCCGATCAGTGTGCGCCAGGTATCTACAATGACCTTACCGTCTCCACACTCAACCTTGCCGCCGCCATTAGTAACAAGCTCGGCGGAGGCGATTGCGCCTATCAGGAAATATCCGAGCATTACCGCGGCCCCGCGGCGCCAGGGCCGCAGCTGGGACGGCGCGT
>USNA01000292.1 GCA_900555955.1 uncultured Collinsella sp.
AGGCGACGATGGCGCTCGTCAAGCGCAATCCTGTGCGCGTTGAGGAGTTCCGCAGCATCCGCGGCACCGACCAGCTGGGGGAGCGCGACGTGGATGGCGCGTTGATGGCCATCAAGCGCGGCGCGAGCTGCCCGCACGATCGCCTGCCGCTCATGGTGCGCGGGCACCGTCAGATTTCGCCGGAGTTGGAGAGCGTGACGGACCTGATGTATGCGCTCATTCGCCTGGTTGCCGAGCGTTCGGGCGTGGCGACCTCGGTCATTGCCTCGCGCGATGACCTGGCCGACTACATTGAGCATCCTGAGCAAAGCCCCCTGCGCGAAGGTTGGCGCTTTGAGCTTGTGGGTTCGCGTCTGGACGATCTGCTTTCCGGCAATATGGGACTCACCGTGAAGGACGGAAAGATTGAGTTGTTATAGGGAAGCCTAGTCGGCTGAGTGGGTAGAATGCCTCCAACGTGTAATTCGATTCGGAGGAATTCGCATGCCCTATTACTATGGTTACGGCTTTGGCATCGACCCGCTGTACCTGCTGGTTGTCCTTGTTTGTACGGTGCTTGGTCTTGCGGCGCAGAGCTATATCAACTCGACGTACAAGACCTGGTCCAAGATTCGCTCGGACGGCGACACGGGTGCCACGGTCGCTCGCCGCATGCTCGACGCCAACGGTTGCAACGCCGTGGGTATCAAGGGTGTTGCCGGTGAGCTCACCGACCACTACAACCCGCAGGATAACAACCTGTATCTCTCGGACGCTAACCGTTCGGGCGGATCGGTCGCAAGCGTTGCCGTGGCCTGCCACGCGGCGGGGCATGCCGCCCAGCGTCAGAGCGGTTACGCCATGATGAAGGTTCGCACCGCCCTGGTCCCGGTCGTCAACTTTACCCAGAACACCTGGACCATCGTGTTGCTCTTGGGCCTGTTTATGAACATCGCCGGGCTCACGACCCTCGCATTGATCTTCTTCTCGTTTAGTGTGCTGTTCCAACTCGTTACGTTGCCTGTCGAGATTGACGCCAGCCGACGTGCCGTTGCGTACATCGAGCGGTCGGGTATGAGTTCCAAGCAGGTCAACGGCGCCAAGAAGGTGCTGACGGCAGCCGCGCTTACCTATGTGGCCGCAGCGCTCACTTCGATCATTCAGCTGCTCTACCTGATGGCCCGCTACAACAGAAACTCCAACCGATAACAAGTAGGCTTGACAGGCGCCGTGGGGATTTGTGTCCCTGCGGCGCTGTACTATGTGTTGGACTTGAATTTGCGCAGGGCCGGAGCCCTTGTGCACGATGACGAAGGGGGGGCTGCGTGGCAGGCTGGAATCTAACCGGCAATGCCGTTTCCGCCGAGTTCGACGGTTCGGACGAGCAGGAGCGCAAGGAGCTCAGCGTGAGCCAGGCGGTAGAGATCGCTGCCGGTGCGCTCGATGCCATTCCGCAGCTGAGCGTTCTGGGCGAGGTCACGGGTTTTCGTGGTCCTAACGCCCGAAGCGGCCACTGCTATTTCCAGATCAAGGACGACTCGGCCGCCGTCGACTGCATTATCTGGAAGGGCGCCTATCTCAAGCGCACCTTCGATCTGCGCGATGGCATGCAGGTGAGCTTTAAGGGCAGCTTCAATCTCTATAAGCCCACGGGTCGCATGAGCTTTGTTGCCCGCTCGTTTTCGTTGGCGGGGGAGGGCCTGCTGCGTCAACAAGTGGCGCAACTGGCCGAAAAGCTACGCCGCGAGGGCCTGATGGACGAAGCGCGCAAGCGCCGCATCCCGGTGTTCTGCTCACGCGTGGCGGTCGTCACCTCGCTTTCGGGTGCCGTAATCGACGACGTCAAGCGCACATTGCGTCGTCGCAACCCGCTCGTCGAGCTCGTCTGCGTGGGTGCCAAGGTACAAGGCGAGGGTGCGCCGACAGAGCTCATTGAGGGCCTGCGCCGCGCCGCTTCCATTACGCCGGCGCCCGACTGTATTTTGTTGGTGCGCGGCGGCGGCTCCTTTGAGGACCTCATGACCTTTAATGACGAGGAGCTTGCCCGCGCGGTGGCGGCTTGTCCCGTGCCCGTGGTGACCGGCATTGGCCATGAGCCCGATACCTCGATTTGCGACATGGTGAGCGACCGTCGCGCCTCCACGCCTACGGCGGCGG
>USNA01000293.1 GCA_900555955.1 uncultured Collinsella sp.
GGCACAAACGGCGGCACGAAGACGGCCGCGATGATGCAGGCGTAGCTCGCGGCCTCGCTCACACGGCGGGCGCGGTTTCCCTGTGCGACCTCGGCCAGTGAGGTGGCAATAACGCCAAGGCAAAACGCCGCAACCAGACGAGCGTCCACAGCAAGGCCCGTGGCGGCTGCGATGCAGCACGCCAGCACGATCGATTTGTCGAATAGCCTGTTCATACGGGTATTGTACGCGATGCCGCGCACGGGGGAGGCACTACCCGGAGCAACCGTGACATTCCTCCCACGCGGCAAAGCGGGGGCGTCGGCGGGCCACGCGACCGAGCCCCCGCACTCGTGACAAAGCTCACTGGTGCGCGCCGGCCGCTCCTGCGATGATGCAATCGTACCGGGCCGCAAGCAACAGAAGGGCCGCCTCATGACAGACATCGTCCACGTCGAAAACCTCGTCAAGCGCTACGACGATCTTATCGCGCTCGACCACTTTAACCTGAGCATCGCCCCCGGCGAGATCTTTGGCCTGCTGGGCCCCAACGGCTCGGGCAAGACCACGTCCATCAACTGTATTCTGCAGCTGCTCGCCTACGACAAAGGCACTATCGAGCTGTTCGGCGAGCCCATGACGCCCGCCCGCTACGACCTCAAGCGCCGCATCGGCGTGGTCCCGCAGCAAGTTGCGGTGTTCGACGAGCTCACGGTGCGTGAGAACATCGACTATTTCTGCAGCCTTTACGTTAGCGACCGCAAGCGCCGCCGCGCGCTGGTGGACGAGGCGATCGACTTTGTCGGGCTGGGCGACTTTGCCAAGTTTCGCCCCGGCAAGCTCTCGGGCGGCCTGGCGCGTCGCCTCAACATTGCCTGCGGCATTGCGCACAAGCCCGAGCTCATCTTCTTTGACGAGCCTACGGTGGCAGTCGACCCGCAGAGTCGCAACGCTATCCTGGAGGGCATCTGCCGCTTGCGCGACGAGGGCGCCACGGTGGTGTATACCAGCCATTACATGGAGGAAGTCGAGCAGATTTGCAGCCGCATCATGATCATGGACGGCGGACGTGTGCTGGCGCAGGGCACCAATGACGAGCTCAAACGCATGATTCAAATGGGCGAGAAGATCGTGATCGAGGTCGGCGAGGTGCCGAGCGCGGCGCTCGGTGCCGTCGCGAGCCTGCCGCATGTCCTGGACCTGTCGGCGACGGCGGGCCAGCTCACGTTTTCGTGCGAGGCGAGCCCGCATAACCTGACGGACATTCTCGATGCGCTGCGCTCGCACGACGTGGCACTTGGCCGCATTTATTCCGAGCCGCCGACCCTCAACGACGTGTTCCTCGAGATCACCGGCCGCGAGCTGCGCGACTAGGGGGCAGTCATGTTCAACACCATCATCACTACGGTCAAGACGCTGCTGCGCCGGCCGAGCACGTGGGTCTGGGGCGCTCTCTTTCCCATCGCACTTTCCACGATGTTCATGTTTATGTTTGCGAATCTGAGCTCCGACGGCACGGTCGACCCGGTACCGGTTGCCGTCATAGCGGACGAGGCCTGGGACGCCTCGACCTTTAAGGACGTGGCGACGTCGCTTGCCAAGGAGAGCGACAATCAGCTGCTCGAGATCCACGAGTGCGACGACGCAGCCGACGCGAGCCGTGCGCTTAAGGCCGGCGAGGTCGCGGGCATCTATACGGTCGACGACGCGGGCACGCCCAAACTCACGTTGCTTTCGAGCCACGACAGCTCGCGTGCCTCATCGGTGCTCACCGACCGCAGCATTCTGGAGACGGTGGCAAGCTCGTATACGCAAAACGCCGAGCTCATGCGCCAGATTGCCCAGGACAACCCGGCGGCGCTCGCCGACCCGGAGGCGGTTGCGCGCGCCCTGTCGCTCGAGGGCGGCACCCGTCGCGTGAGCCTGACGCGCACCACGCCCGATGGCACGGTCATCTACTATTACGCGCTCTTTGGTCTGGTGGCGATGATGTCTGCCGAGTTTGCTGCCTTGAGCGTCGTCGATCTGCAGCCCAATCTGTCCGGCCTTGGCGCACGTCGCTGCGTGGGCGGTCTTTCTCAGACGGCGTACCTGGCCGCGCCGTAGAG
>USNA01000294.1 GCA_900555955.1 uncultured Collinsella sp.
GGAGCACCGTGAGCCGGTGGTCGGGTTTGCGGGCGGCATCGTCTGCCGTAATGCCGAGCAACAGCTGGGCGTCGTGAGCCTTACGCTCCATTCCAAGCAGCCCAAGCGCTCGGTCATCAGCTTTGACAAGTGCTATATCGAGGTCAACGAGTATCCGCGTGCCGATCACGCGACCATCGTGTGGACTGCGGACGGCCACCGCGAGGAGGTCCACGCCGGCACCGAGGCTTACGCCCTGTGCTATGAGATGGCCGATCTTGAGAAGGCCGTTGCCGGCGACGACTCCAAGCGCGAGCTGCTGGATTATGCTTCTGATGTTATGGAGCTTATGACCAAGCTTCGCACCGACTGGGGAGTCGTGTACCCCGAGGAGGAGTAAGCGATGCTTGCGGAAGATAGGCTCAACGCGATCGTGTCGATGGTGCAGCAGGCTGGCTCGGTTACTGTGCCAGAGCTTGCCGAGGCCTTGGGCGTGACGGCGTCTACCATTCGGCGCGACCTGCAGACGCTCGATCGAGCGCACCGCATCGCCAAGGTCCACGGTGGAGCGACGAGTCTTGAGCGCGCGCACGTGACGCGCGACCTAACGCTTAATGAGCGCAGCGACCTCCATAACGACGACAAGGAGCGTATCTGCGCCCGTGCGGCGGCGCTTGTGGAGCCCGAGAGCTTTGTATACATCGACTCGGGCTCGACGACGCTCAAGCTCATCGAGCATCTTCCACACCTTGAAGATGTCACCTATGTGACCGATTCTGTGCTCCATGCTCAGCACCTCGCTTTGCGCGGCATGCGCACCGTGGTGTTGGGTGGCGAGCTCAAGCCCGAGACCGAGGCACTCGTTGGCCCCGATGCTTTGGCAACCCTAGACCGCTACAACTTCAATTGTGGCTTTTGGGGTTCTAACGGCATTGCCGCCGAGCAGGGCTTCACGGCGCCCGATATCGAGGAAGCGCAAGTAAAGCGTATCTCGATGCGCCATACGGCCAAACGCTTCGTAATCTCGGACGCCAGCAAATTTGGCATGGTGGCGCCCGTCAAGTTCGCGGACTTCCGCGACGCAACGATTATTACCGCGGGCGAGGTCCCCGCCAAGTACCGGGCAATGGACAACGTCATCACGGTCTAGCAAGCAGGGGACGGGCTAAGGCCAAAACCGCCACAAAGGTGCCTGTTCCCATTGTGGTGGTTAGTAACGAAAACCGAGTAGTTCTCTCAATAGAAAAGCGGCAACGTCCATCATAGGCGTTGCCGCTTTCGTTGTCTGCCGGTTTGCCTAAGTCTGTAACAACTGGACCGTTAAAAGTGGGCTAGGTGTTACAGATTGAGATACTTCCGAACCGCGCCGTCACTTTGTCTCAATCTGTAACATCTGGGACTGATTTTGCCGAGTTACTGTTACAGATCGAGATTATCTCTTGAGGGGGATTCGAATGTCTCGATCTGTAACAGATAGACCGGAAAATGGGTTCTAACTGTTACAGATCGAGACGTTTTGGGACCGCGGCTGAGCCATTGCGGTAAAACCACCACAAAGGTGCCTGTCCCCATTGTGGTGGTTTAGGGCTCCCAGGGGCAGGGGGCTTCGATGTGGATGTGCTCGCCGGTAATGGGATGCGTAAAGGACACGCTGTGGGCGTGGAGCATCAATCCGCATGGGCGCGGCGTGCCGTACAGGTCGTCGCCCACCAGCGGATGGCGCTCGCTGGCCAGGTGCACGCGAATCTGATGTTTGCGACCGGTGAGCAGCTCGACATCGATATACGAACGCGTGGGCAGGCCTCGGCGGCTCTTAAGGCGCTTGAGCACCTTCACGCGCGTTTGAGACGGCTTGCCGCTGGCGCCGACGCGCATCTTGCGGCTATCGTGGCGGTCGCGGGCGATGGGCTTGTCGATGAGCTTCTCGTTCCAGTCGATCTTGCCCTCGGCCAGCGCCAGATAGTGCTTTTCGAAGGCGTGGTCGTTCACCATCTGGTCAAAGGCGGGCTGCGTCTGTTTGTCGAGCGAAAACAGCACCACGCCGGTGGTGTTGCGGCGGATAACAGGGGCATGGCCCTTGTATGT
>USNA01000295.1 GCA_900555955.1 uncultured Collinsella sp.
CGTGGCCCCAAATGGCTGCTCGACGTTTGGCCGTAATCTTCGGTTTCGATGCGGCCGGCGCGAGGCTGTTCGCTCGGGCGGTTGGCGTATGCTGCGGTGTTGTCGTATGCGGAGTCGCGTTCTTCGGCAGCCGCAAACAGGGGGTTTACCGGAATGTCGAGCGCCGGCATGCCGCCCGAGGTCTCGTCCAGATCTGCCGCGGCCCAAGAGTCGAAGGCAAACTGGCGGGTTGCAAAGTCGTCGAGATCCGCAACGGGCGGTTCGGGCGCATTGTGCTGTGCCGCGGCGATAAACGATGCCGTCTCGGTAGGATCGCCTGCCGAAGGGGTTTTGCCGCCCATGAGTTCATCGGCTGTCCAGGGGCGGTCGCTCATCACGTCGTCGAGGCTCAACGCAAACAGATCGTCTTCACCCTCGTCAAACGCGTGTTTCGCATGCCTGGCGGTAGGCGCGGTGCCTCCGCGGCCGCTGCGCGATGCGTTGCTCGACCTCATCTTGTCCCATCCTTTCGAACTGTCTAGCCCTTCGATTATATGGAAATTGCCTTGTCACCGATGCCCGGATTCGCGCATTCAAGAACTCGTACTAAGGGGAGGATGGTTCAGGTGGGTCGTTTACTTGTCGTCGACCTCTGCCTTGGCCTCGTTGAGATAGCTGTAGAAGCTGTACTTGGAGATGCCAAAGAACTCGCAGGCGCGCTCGCTCGATTTGGAGATAAGGAAGGCGCCGCGGCGGTCGAGGTATCCGATAGCGCGAATGCGCTCGTCCTTGGTCATGAGGGCGGCGGGCTTGCCCACGTATTGCTCGCACTCGCGCAGCAGATCCTCGAGCAGGTCGCCGATGTTTTTGGTAATGGGCTCGGGCTCGGTGTATCCCTTGTCGCCCGTGCCGGTGAGCGCTTCGAGCGAACGCTCAAACGCCTTCATGAGCGTGATGTCAAAGTTGATGCCCATAATGCCAACGGGGTTACCGGCGTCGTCGCGAATGAAGATGGTCGACGATTTGAGAAGCTTGCCATCGGCGGTCTTGGTGAGATACGGCGCGCGGTCGTGGACCTCGGCGGCATCCTTGTGCATGGACTCGAGCACGATGTGGCTGGGACCGTCGCCCAGTTTGCGTCCGCTGACGTGGCCGTTTTCAATCGCCACGATAGAGTGGTCCATGTCCTCGGTCTCCAGATCGTGGACGACGATTTCGCAGCTGGGGCCAAACTGTAGCGCCAGGCTGTGCGCAAGACGCTTGTAAAACTCAATCTGTGCGGGGGTCATGGGTGCCTTCCTAAAAATAAGTTTGGGCTCACTGTGCCACAAATGCCACATGGTCGCAAATAACGAAAGCGTCGCTGTGTTATAAGACCGCCAACGGCCAGGACGCTATCTTTATTCGCCCGCGGCGCGAGTTATGGGTACGATGGCTTCAGGGGAGGTATCACCATGAAACTTGGTTGCGTCATTATGGCTTCGGGCGAGGGCAAGCGGTTTGGCTCTAACAAGATGCTTACCGATATCTGCGGAAAGCCGCTGATTCAGCGGACGATTGAGTCGGTGCCCAAAGGATTTGACGTTGTTGTTACGACGCGGTGGCCCCAAGTTGCCGAGATTTGCCGTGAGCTGCGCTGCGCGTGCGCGCTGCACGATGGCGCGCTCAGGAGCGAGAGTGTGCGCGCCGGTCTTACCTGGGGAGCCGATCGCGGCTGGGAGGGGTGCCTCCTTTTGCCGGGCGACCAGCCGCTCGTGAGTTCGGATTCCTTTGAGGCGCTCGCCGGTGCTTTTAAGGCTGGTGGTGGCGTTTTGCCCGTGCGCCTTGCCCTAAACGGCGAGCCGGCCTCTCCTGTGCTGTTCCCCGCGAGCTTCTTTCCCAACCTTATGGGGCTTAAGGGAAAGGATGGCGGATCGTCGCTGCTGCGCGGCCGTGCCGATGTCCAGCTGGTCGAGGCACGTGCCTACGAGCTGTGGGATGTCGACACCGCCAAGGGTCAGCGCCGCGTCTCGGAGCACGTCGCGGCCTGCTCGTACTTTGATCGCGTGGCGGACTTTATCAAACAATAAAGAGCCCCGTCCCAAA
>USNA01000296.1 GCA_900555955.1 uncultured Collinsella sp.
TCTCGGAAGGCACGTGCAGACCTTTCGTCATGGCCTCCTACCTTTCTTTCGGGCCCCTGTCAGGGCCGATTCGTTAGCGCCCCTCCGTGTGAGGCGTTATTGCTGACGACATATTTATATCCAAAATCAATCCATACTTCCACCTCGCCCCCGAACGGTTTTATATGAGGGGTGAACGGCATACACATATACTTCACGCATGGCATACTTTGATTAAATAAAGTGGATTTACGTGCTTAAACGCTTTTTAACCGCAAGATCAATTGAAACTAACCTTTGTTAAACCACCCCCAAATTGCATATTTCACGCAACGATATGAATATAATTCGCAATTCTCGCTGTGTCTCAACCATTTTGATTTTTATTCAGAATAAAGTTCGTCCTATTCATTTTTGGTAAACAGATTACCGTTTACCAGACGTTGGATACCGTTCACCGGAAGCTCAGTATAAGGCCCGTCGAATACCCGATTGATCTTGCGTCTCCATTTGTAACAACTTGTCTTTTTCGGCGACAATGACAAACAGACCCGTTCCCCAAAAGGGAGCGGGTCTGCATTCGGTACACCTAGGGCCCAGTAAGGTTTAGGCCTTCGAGAACCTCAAGGAACTAGCGATCGAACTCGGCCAGCGCCTCGCCCAGAAGCCTCAGGCCCTCGCGAAGAACATCTTCGCTCGCGCAGTAGCCCAGGCGCGCTCCGCAGGGAAGCTCAAAACGGCTACCGGGGACCAACAGCACTCCCCTATCGGCCAGCAGGCGCTTGCAGAACTCCTCGTCATCCACGGGAATATCCAGCTGGATAAACGAGGTGGACACGCCCTGCGGGGCCGTCCAGGAAACACGATGCTGCGTATCGATCCAAGCCTGTGCGATATCGCGGTTTCCAAACACGATCTTGCGGTTGCGCTCGAGAATCTTGTCCTTGTGCTCGAGCACGTAGGTCGCCAAAGCATCGTTAAACACGCCACCGCAGATCATGGTGTAGTCGCGGTAGGTGCGGATGCGGTTGGACACCTCTTCGTCCGCAACGACCCAGCCCACGCGGGCTGCAGGCGTCGAATAGGTCTTGGACACCGAGTTGGTGACAATGGCCCTCTCGTACACGTCGGCCATCGACATAAAGGACTCGGTGTTCTCGAGCGGCAGATACACCTCGTCGCACAGCACGTAGGCGCCCACCGAACGGGCAATCTCGGCAATCTGACCGAGCGTATCGGCATCAAGCACCGTACCGATGGGGTTCGATGCGTTATTGATGCAGATGAGCTTGGTGTTGGGGCGAACGAGGCGCTTGAGCTGTTCGATATCGGGTTTCCATCCGAGCTCCTCGCAAAGCTCCCAATACTCGACCTCGGCACCAAGCGTACGCGGGATCTCATAGAGCGGCGCATAGGTAGGCCACTCGGCAACCACATGATCGCCGGGCTCGACAACGGCCATGATGGCGTTGAGGTTGGCGCCCGTGCAGCCATTGGTCTGCAGAATGTGATCGGCATTGACCTCGCGACGATACAGCTTGGCGACCTCGGCTTTAAACTCCGGCGAACCCTCGATCCAGCCGTAGTTCATCTTCTCGCGATCCAGGCGCTCGTAGAACGTGGCGCCGACCTGATCGTCAAGCGCGCGAAGCTCGCCCATGGTCAGCGATGAGATCGTCGACTGGGCAATGTCCCACGTAGCGCTCTTCTCCCAAACGTTGAGCCATTCCTCAACGCCAATTGTCTTGATATCCATGACTAAGCTCCAATCGCTAGAACACGGGGATGATGCCGGCAAAGGTCATGGGAATCGAGATGATGCCCAAAAGGCAAAGAAGCCGACACCGTTGGGGTATCAACGTGACCGCCTCTAGACATAATGGACACCTTATCTGATGCTAATTTAGCTTATTAGACAAGAATGGGGCGGTGCGAAAACCCGCACCGCCCCATTTGGAGACATCTAATGGCAGCTAGATGTTTGTATTAAGACCCGTACGGATCTTTGAAAACCTTAGAGGTCCTCGCGCCAGAAGGGCATGCTCATGCAGCGCGGGCCGCCGCGGCC
>USNA01000297.1 GCA_900555955.1 uncultured Collinsella sp.
AGAGGACGGGGCCGAGGACGGCTAAATCAATTTGCGAAAGAATCTTGACGGTACCATTACCTCAGGAAGCATCCCAAGGTTCGCGAGGCGAGGCATATCAGCACATATGAGAGCGAGCACCTTCCTTACGGATATTCGGGCCTATCGAGCCACACCGCTACTGCCGCTACTGCCCGCTACTGCCCGCCAGCTTCCGAACCAGCGGGCGGTAGCAGCACCCCGAACATCTCGCCGACAGCGCAGAGAGTCGTCGACCTGGCGGCCAAGGCCGACATCGAGGACGTGATGCTGTGCGACCTGCCCGGCGTCCTGTCCTTCCTAGGGCTGCCACCTGAGACGGAGATGCCGCCGGGCAACAAGGGGAAGACGAAGCTCAAGAAGCTCTACAGGAAGGTGGCGCCGAACAAGGCATACCACTCCGGCGAGCGCGCCAAGGATTTGATCTCGCACCTCGACATGGCAGAGATCAGGGCATCGGCGCCCGTCCAAGAATTGGGATGCAGTTCAATACGAGCTCGGGGCTCTTTTCGTCTAGATTGGGGACGCATGGCCGGACGAAAACAATTTGCGTCTGGTAATAAGCGTACGAAAGCGCAATTTACGTCTTAATTCCGTGCGCAAATCAAGACGAAAATCGTTTACGTCTGCTTTAATCCGTACGAAAACGGTTTTCGTCTTGCAGGGCAGTTGCCGTTTCTACAGTTCAACTTCCAGTTCGGCTTTGTGCTCGTAGAGGTAGTCGCGCATGTAGGGGATGGCAAATGAGACCTTGCCGTACGAGGGAGCCTCGATAATCGATTCTCTTAACAGGCGGCTGCGGACGGAACTCACCTGTTGAGGCGTTTTGTTTAGGGCATCGGCAACCATGCTGGTCGAGCTCGTCTGCCCCAAAGATGCCATGCTCAGCAGATAAGCGATGCACGTGGGCGGAATGCGCTGTAGCGCGGGCTCAATCACCATGGCACAGAAGCGTTCGCGTGCCGTTGCAATGCCGCGCTCGGCTTCTTCTTCTCCAATAATCGGTGTATGTGCGCGTCTTGCCAACTGCCATGCGTAGTATCCAACGAGTTGGATCATGAAAGGATAACCTTGCGTTGCCTCGGCAAGTTGGCCGGCAATACCTGGCTGCAACTCCATGCCAGACGCTTCAATGGTTTCCTCGAGGGAGTACGACACTTCGGTTACTGCCACAGCCTTCAGGTCAAAGGGGAGGGCACGGCGCAAAAACGTAAGTGTCTTTCCGTTGATGATGCTTTCAATCATCGAAGGCAGCCCCGCAAAAACAAAGGCTATATCAAGGTCTTCGCCGATAACCTGCTGAATCGCAATGGAGAGCGTTCGGACCTCATCGAGCTCTGCGTCTTGAACCTCGTCGAGAGTGATGAGCAGGCCATTTTCATTCTTGGATATTGTCTGTCTCATGGCGTCGCGTAGCGATGGGCCGATTCGCTCAATGTCTATGCTGCCGATGGATATGCCAGCTACGGTGGGCTCAAATCTGGCGTGCTTGGCCTGGAATTTGGGCTGCAGCTGTTCGAGAATGCGCTGGCAAAGTCCCTCGGTTGCGACCTCTTTTATGACCGTCCAGCCACGGCTTTGCGCCAAACGTGAGCACTCGTCAAGGAGGACCGTCTTGCCCGTTCCACGGACGCCGGCTATGCGCATTAGGCGCCCAGGGGCACCAGGCCCGTTGGTGAGGCCTTCACTGAATTCTTCAAGTACATCTTCGCGGCCGATAATCGTGGGAGGTGTTTTACCTGCTGTGGGCTTAAAAGGGTTTGTTTGCATGTGAGCCACCTTTGCTCAAGATATAGCAAGATATAGCAAAGTATAGCAAGATATAGCAAAGTATGGTGAGATATAGCAACGTATAGCGCTGTTCGCGGGTTCTTACGGTGGTGCTATTTTCCAAATGCCGCGCGGATAAAGCGCTGGTCGAACAGCTTGTTGGCAACTCACGAGGGCTCGGGGTGCCAATTTGGGGTGCAGTAGTGCTGCGCCACGAAAAGGGCCTATCTACTACGTTTAAGCCGC